>NZ_JAPYOK010000093.1:0-2548 GCF_028283155.1 Candidatus Poriferisodalis multihospitum
GTCATCAGGAGCCGGATCTAGCGGCGGCGGCCCTTCTTTCGGGGGCGGGGCGGAGCGCTGCGGGTGTAGCTCTCGGCGGCGAGCGCCTGGGTAGCAGCCTCCATAGAGTCGTGGCGGCCGGCGGCGTCGGCCGCAGCCTGCGCGGCGGCCCAGCCGGGTTCGTAGCCCTTCAGCCACGCAACAGTGGGCATCGCCACGAAGATCGAGCTGTAGGAGCCGACGAGCAGGCCGATCAGCAGCGCCGTCGCGAACTCGGCCAAGGTGCCCGCACCGAGGAATCCGGCGCCCACGACCAGCAGCGACAGCACGGGCAGCACCGAGGTGATCGAGGTGTTCACCGACCGTGTCAGCACCTGGTTGAGCGACACGTTCGCGAGCGCGTGATACGTGAAGTGGCTGCGCGCCGGCAACGACCGCTCGTTGGATTTCACACGGTCGAACACGACGATCGTGTCGTACAGCGAATAGCCCATGATCGTGAGGAAGGCCACCACCGTCGCCGGCGTCACCTCGAACCCGAACAGCGCATAGGCGCCGACGGTCAGCACGATGTCGTGCCCCACGGCGATCAGCGCACCCACCGACATCTTCCACTCGAAGCGGAACCACAGGTACAACGCGATCAGCACGAAGAACACCACGAGCGCCCGGCGTGCCTTGCCGGCGACCTCGTCGCCGAACGACGGGCTGACCTGCCGCGACGACAGGCTCTCCACGTCGACGGCGGCGGCATCGGCCAGCGCTCCGGCCACAGCTGCGCTGTCGGCATCGGGCCCCAGCACGCCGCGCACACGGAAGATGTCAGGCGACCCGGTGACCACCACGAACTGCACGCGCGCATCGGGCACGCCGGCCTCCGCGGCTGCCGACGCCACGTCGTCGGTGGTCACGCCGTCGCCAGAGCCGGCCGCCGCGTCGTCGACTTGGGCGCCCTGAGCCTCCTCGGGCACCGGTATCTCCCACACCGAGCCGCCTTCGAACTCGATGCCGAGATTCAGGCCTCGCACCAGCAGCGCCACCACGCAGACGAGCACAGCTATTGCTGAACCGATGAGCACCTTGCGTGACAGGCGCAGGAGGTCCCAGGCGTTCTCGCCTCGGTAGAAGGTGCGCAGCGCTGCAATCACGATGTGCCTCCTGTCGGATCCGTCGCCGGGGCGACATCGCCGTCGGCTGTCCTCAGCACGCCGAGCCGCCGGGGTTCCTCGTTCACCAGCCGGCGGGCGATGAACACCACCAGCGGCCGCATGAAGAAGTACGACACTGCCAGGTCGATCAGAGTTGCGAGCCCGAGATACAGGGCGAAGCCGCGGACGGTGCCGCTGGTGAGCTGGTACAGCACGCCGGCGCCGATGAGCGATGCCAAGTCGGCCCACACGATGGTCATGAAAGCGCCTTTGAAGCTGGCATCAGCTGCCGAGCGCACCGCCCGGCCGCGGCGTACCTCTTCCTTGATCCGCTCGTAATAGACGATGTTCGAGTCGACCTGGACGCCGATCGACACGATGATGCCGGTGGTGCCGGCCAGTGTCAGCGCCAAGCCCCGGCTCTCGCCGAGCCAGCTGATGAGCGACCACAGGACTGATCCGCTGATGGCCAGACTGGCCACGGCCACAATGCCGAGCAGCCGGTAGTAGGCCAGCATGTACAGGCCCACGAGGATCAGCCCGACGATGCCGGCGATCACCCCCGCACGCAGCGTGCCCTCGCCGAGCGTGGCCGACACGGTGCGCACGTCGTCCTGCTCGAACTCGACGGGCAGCGCGCCGAAGCGCAACGCAACTGCGAGGTCGCGTGCCCCGTCCTCGTCGAACGTGCCTGAGATGACAGCCGTGCCCCCGAACTCGGTGGCCCGGATGACCGGAGCAGACTCCACGACGCCGTCGAGCACGATGGCCACCTGCTGACCGAAGTAGCGAGCGGCGATCTCGTCGAAACCGACGGCGCCCTCGTCGGTGAGGTCGACATTGACGACCCACTCGTTGTTGAACGTGCCGATCGCGCCGTTGTACGCGTCGGCAAGATCCAGCGCGGAGCCGAACTCGGCCTCATCGAAGGGATTGAATGTCAGCAGCACGGGGCGAAAGCGCAGTTCGGCTGTCTGCCCTACCAAGTCGACCGCACGCTGCTTGTCCTTGACGCCGGGGAGCTGCACCACCACCTGCTCGCCTTGACGCGTGATGTCGGGCTCAGCCACGCCGAGTGCGTCGACACGCGACCGGATGATCTCGATGGCACGATCCAGCTGCTCGTCGTCGGCCGGGGCGGTAGGCCGCAGCAGCACCTCCACGCCGCCCTGCAGCTGCACGCCCAGCACAGGCGCCCAGCCCGCGGCCAGCACGCCCGCGAGCGAGCCGAACCCGATCAGGATCGCGAGAAGGAGCGAGACGATCTGCGAGCGGCGCACGTCAGACCAATGCGCCGATGCCTGCGCTGCGCGCTGCGGCCGGGATCATTCCGATTCGTCGACGCCGTCCGATGCGGGCGGATCGTCTGCGCCTTGGCCGCCAGCGGACGTGATGATCTCGCCGATGGCGCGGCGTTGCAC
>NZ_JAPYOK010000094.1:0-87189 GCF_028283155.1 Candidatus Poriferisodalis multihospitum
AGGCACCTCCACCAGATCGTCGGTTCGGCAAGCAGCCCGCATCACAGCGGACCCGACCCGACGACTGGTGGACGGTCGCCTATCGGCGCGGCCTCTTAGCCGGCCCGGCTCTCGACGTACCGCCGAGCACGTTCGAGGGCCTCCGCCGGGTCCACGCCGGCGACGCCGGCCATCCAGCAGGCGATCGGTGCCGCTATCCGCTCTGAATCGTGGGCTGCTGCGCCTGCCAGGTTCAGCAGCGCCTCGGTGATGTCCTCGCCCGGAGCAGGAGCACCGATCACCTCGGCAAACCCCGCCAGCCACTGCTGCGCCGTGGTGTCCGGCGGCACGGAACCCGTCTCGTCGCTCATCGTCACAGCGTACGTTTGGCCGACCGCGCCGTCGCGGGCAATTCACGCTCTCCCGCTCCCGTCGGATCGCTACGGTGCGGACCCGGCAGGTGGCACCCGCAGCCGAAAGGACACCCGATGAGCGACGACGACGGCATTTTCGGACCCGAGCTGTTCGAGTTTCTCGAAGAGCTCGAAGCGAACAACAACCGGGAGTGGTTCAACGAGAACCGCGAGCGCTACGAGGAGGAAGTGCGCGAGCCTGCGTTCGACTTCATCCGTGCCATGGGCGCCTTGCTGGGCGAGATCTCACCGCACATGACCGCACGCGACACGAAGGTCGGCGGCTCGCTGATGCGCGTCTTCCGCGACACGCGGTTCTCCTCCGACAAGACTCCGTACAAGACCAATGTGGGCATCCAGTTCCGCCATGTCCGGGGCGGCGATGTCCACGCTCCCGGCTACTACGTCCACCTGGACACCGAGAGCTGCTTCTTCGGCGCCGGCAGCTGGATGCCTGATCGGGATGCGCTTGCTGCGTACCGCGTGGCCATCGACGAGCGTCCGGACGCATGGATTGCGGCCCGGGACACGTGCCAGTCCGACGGCTGGCGCATGGAAGGCGAGCGGCTCAAGCGCTCGCCCCGTGATTGGTCGGCGGACCACCCGATGATCGAGGACCTCAAACGCAAGAGCTTCATCGCAGTGCGCGACTTCGACCACGGCGTCGCGCTCAAGCCCGACTTCCCTTCGATGATCGCCGCTTGGTGCGCCGAGACACAGCCGCTCATGAGGTTCTTGTGTACCGCTGTCGGGCTCAAGTTCTGAGCTGTTGATCGCCCCTTTCCGGGCGACGGCTGGCTTCGCGGGAGTGACGGAAGGTGACGCTCATGCGCGGCGAAGCCGTCGCTGTCTTCGGCACTGAGTGCTCCCAGGACCGCTGGCAGGCGCCGCCCATCACGAGCAGATCGCCTGAGGCCAGGGTGAAGGCACGACTGCGCCCCCCGCCCTTGGGTCGCAGCAGGAAACGGCGAGGACCGCCGAGGGAGACGATGGCCACCAGCGAATCGTCGGGATTGATACCGATGCGGTCGCTGTGCCACGCCACAGAGTCACGGCCGTCCCGGTAGTAGTTGACCCACACAGAGTTAAGCGGCTTCCCGTATCGGTCACCGAGAGCCGTCGACATGGCGTTGACGGCTCTCGGCGCGCTCGAAGTAGGACACCTGAGCTGCGCGCCGAGCCGTGGTTCCTCCACCATCCGGCCGTACATCTCGCGCTGTGCCCTGGTCCAGCGGAGCCTTTGCGCCAAGTCAGCCAGCAGCTCGTCGGCGCCGCTCAGCCATCGAGACGATGCGTCGATCCAGCTGTGGTCATCGAGGATCGTGCGCACCACCGCTGCGGCCGGGTTGAGTTGGGGCGTGCCCAGAGCGAACAGATCGGTTTGGTAGTCGCCGACACCGGCCGTGACGGCGGTGCGGTTCCACACCATCGCCATAGGGTATCAAACGTACGTTCCTTAAACACGAATGTTCGCAAGTGCTGTCAGTTGTCCAGTCGCACCAGCTCCGGCGGCAGGTACGACTTCACCGGCGGCGGTTCGCCCTCGAAGAGCTCGACCTCTACGAGACAGGTGTGTGCTGAGGGTCCCTGGGCCAGCCGGGAGGTCCCGATGTCCGCGGTCAGCGCGTTCGGATTGCCGGCTCGGCAGGTGCCGTCGGGGGCGGGGTCGTACCAGGCGCCGGTGGAAATCTGCACCGCTTGGGGCATCACGGCGTCGTCCAGCACTGTGCCGGCCAGGCAGGCACCCCGGTCGTTGAACAGCCGCACCACGTCGCCGTCGGCGATGCCCCGTGCTGCGGCGGTGTCGGGATGCATGCGAACCGGTTCGCGGCCCGCCACTTTGGTGGCCTGGCTGGGAGCGGCGTGGTCGTACTGGCTGTGCAGGCGCGCTGCGGGCTGGTTCGACACCAGGTGCAGCGGGAACCGGTCGCTGCGGGCTCCGCCCAGGCGTTCGAAGGGCTCCATCCACGCCGGGTGCGGCGGGCAGTCGTCGTAGCCGTAACCGGCGATGGTCTCGCTCCACAGCTCGATCTTCCCGCTCGGCGTGCGCAGCGGCTTGGCCGTCGGGTCGGCACGGAAGGCCTCCAGGAACACCTGGCGGGGTTCCCCCATCGGCGACATGCCCGGTGCCATCACGTAGCCGTCGCGCAAGAACTCGTCATATGGAGGGGACTCGGGATTCGCCGCCCGGTGAATCTCGTAGATCACCTCGAGCCACTCGTCTGCAGTGCGGCCTTCGGTGAACTTCTCCCCGAAGTCCAGCCGCTCGGCGAGGCGGGCGAAGATCCAGTAGTCGTCGCGGGACTCCCCCACGGGCTCCGCCACCGCCGACATCGCGACGATCATCGTCTCGGCGCCACCGATGTCGTTTCGTTCCAGGGGTGTGGTTGCCGGCAGCACGACGTCGGCACGGCGGGCCACCGGCGACCAGAAGGGCTCGTGGACGACGATCGTCTCGGGTCGCTGCCACGCCCGCACCAGCCGGTTCAGGTCCTGGTGGTGGTGGAAGGGGTTGCCGCCCGACCAGTAGACGAGCTTGATGTCGGGGAACCGGCCGCGGTGCCCGTCGAAGTCGAACGGCTCACCGGGCCCTTCGAGCATCTCGGTGATGCGTGAGACCGCGATCACCGGCGGACCCGGCTGGCGCATCGGCACCGGCAGGCCTGGCACGCGCACCCGCACCTGACCGGCGCCGGTGTTGCCCTGGGTGCCGAAGCTGAAGGCGTAGCCGCCGCCGGGAAGCCCCACCTGGCCCAGCACGCACGCCAGAGCGAGCGCCGTCCAGTACGGCTGCTCGCCGTGGTGGGCCCGCTGGGTGGACAGGCTGAGGTTGACCAGGGTGCGTTTGGCGGCCATCTCGTGCGCCAGCGCCCTGATGCGCGCAGCCTCGATGCCGGTGACTGATGCGGCCCATCCGGCCGTCTTGGGCGTGTCGTAGTCAACGGCATCGCGCCACGGCGTTGCGCCGTCCCAGTCACCGCAGGCGGTTGCGAAGCCCTCGCCGAGCACGTGTGCTCGCAGCTGCGCCCAGCCGTGGCAATGGGTGACCAGGAACTCCTCGTCGGCGAGGCCGTCGGTGACGAGCGTGTGGATGATTCCCAGCATCAACGCCACATCGGCGCCCGGGCGGATCGGCAGCCAGTGCGCGCCGACGGCAGGATCGAAGTCGTCCCGCAGCGGGCCCACGTTGACGAACTCGACGCCCGCCTTGCGGGCCCGACCCACCCAGTCGTTGTGGTGATGCGGGCCTTGGCCGCCGTAGGTGACGTGGCTGTTGGTGGCGCGCATGCCGCCGAAGCACACGAACAGCTCGGTGTTCTCGCAGATGACCGACCACGAGGTCTGACGGGCCAGCGCGGCGTGGTAGCCCATGCCGACCATGTAGGGGAACAGCGCTTCGGCTGCGGCAGACGAGTAGGTGCCCTTCTGGTCGGTGCAGCCGCCGGCAAGCCGCATGAACCGGTGCTGCTGGCTGGACGCCAGCCCGAAGCGTCCCGCTGAGCCCCAGCCGTACGAGCCGCCGAAGATCGACGACCGGCCGTGCTGGGAGCGCACCCGGGCGAGCTCGGCGGCGACGAGGTCCAATGCGTGGTCCCAGCTGACCTCGACGAACGGCTCATGGCCACGCAGGTGGGTTGCCGCTCCCGGTCCGTCCCGCAACCACGACTGCCGGACTGCTGGGCGCATCACCCGGTTCTCGGCGAAATGTCGCAGCGATTCCCCGAGGTGCGACTGTTCGGGGTCGGCGGGGTGCCGGCGTACGTCCAGCACCTCGCCATCGGCCGAATCCAACAGGAACGACCCGAAGTGCGTCGCCATCGCCGTGGTGCGCACGGTGGTTGCGGGGGCGTCCGGCGCTGCCGTCATGAAGCGCCCGCAGGGGCGGCTGCCGTGCCTGCTGCGTCGGCGGCGCCGTTGGATGTGCGCTGGCTCCAGGCATCGGCCAGCAACTCGAGGCTGGTGATGCGTTCAGCCAGGCCGTACGTGGAGGTGTGCACCATCAGCTCATGGGCACCGGTGGCAGCGGCCAGCGCCTCGAGACCTGCCACCGCTTCGTCGGGATCGCCCACGATGGCGTTGGTCGGCATCGCGGCCGCGTGCTGCCATTCGGGATGAGCCATCGCCTCATCGGGCGGCAGCAGCGGCCAGAACCGGCCTGTACGAATGCCCAGTCGGCGAAGCAGCGACGGTGCTGCGTGGTAACGGGCCGTTTCGCTGTCCGCGGCGGTGACCAGCCCCGCGCTGACCATCACGTAGGGCTCGTCGAGCACCATCGACGGCTGAAACCGCTGCCGGTACAGATCGACGGCGCCCAGCACGCCCCCGCCGTCGAAATGGTGGGCGAAGGCGAACGGCAGACCCAGGTAGCCGGCGAGCTGGGCCGAGTAGCCGCTGGAGCCCAGCAGCAGCACCGGTGGCATCGACGTGGCCTGCGGCGTCGCCTGGAACTCCAGCGGAGGCCCGTCGGTCATGCGCACATCACCGAGATAGGCCATCAGATCCAGCAGATGGCTCGGGAAGTCGTCCACCTGCCAGGGATCGGGCACTGAGCCGTCCTCGGCCGGACCCCGGACTGCTGCGGCCGATATGCGATCGCTGCCGGGAGCTCGCCCGACGCCCAGGTCGATGCGTCCCGGATGCAACGCCTCAAGCATCGCGAACTGCTCGGCGATCACGGCCGGGCTGTGATTGGGCAGCATCACCCCGCCCGAGCCCAGCTTGATGCGTTTGGTGTGAGCGGCCAGGTGGGCGATGAGCACCGCCGGCGACGTGCTCGCCACGGTGTCGATGTTGTGATGCTCGGCCACCCAGAAGCGCTCGTAGCCCAGGCGGTCCGCAGCCCGAGCCAGCTCGGTGGTATCCGCCAGTGCCTGCGCGCTGGTGCCGCCCTCAGAAACGGTCGCCAGATCCAGCACCGACAGCGGCACCGGTTGCGCGGCACTCACGGCGTCAGGCTAAGAGGAAGCGGGCAGCGGCTGAGCGGCAAGGATTCAGCCCAATGCACCCGCCGCAGCGGCGTCGGCAATCTCGTCGTCGCTGAGGCCCAAGAACTCGCTGAGCACGTCGAACGTGTGCTGGCCGATCATCGGCGCGGCATGGCGTGGACCATGGTCATAACCCGCGATCCGGTACTGATGGCCCGAATAGGGCACGTTGCCCATCCGTGGGTGCTCGAGCCAGCGATGAAAGCCGAGATGCGCATACTGCGGGTCCGCCAGCAGGTCGCTGCTGCGCTGCACCATGCCTGCCGCGATCCCGGCGTCGAGCAGTTGCCGTTCCAGCGTGGCTGCGTCTTGGTCAGCCGTCCACGCCGCGATCTCGTCGTCGATCGCATCGTGGGCCTGAAGCCGCCCATCAAGCGTCGACAGCTCGGGTGCGAGGGCCCACGGCGGAGCGCCCATGAGCTTGGTCAGCGTCGCCCACTGGGTGTCATCCGCGATGGTGATCGCACACCACCGGTCCTCCCCCGCACACCGATACACACCCTGGGGCGCCATTTCGGGATCGCGATTCCCGATCCGGGTGGCCACCGTGCCGCTCTCGCCGAAATCGGCGAGCTCAGGAGCGAGGAATTGCAGGCCGCACTCGAGCTGAGCGGCTTCGATGACACAGCCTTCGCCGGTTCGGCGCCGACGATCCAGCGCCGCAAGCAGCGTGGTGGTGATGATGCGCGGCGAGATGGTGTCGGTATAGGCGAGGTAGGGACCGTCGGGCGGCAGGTCGGGCCAGCCCACCACCGGGTAGAAGCCTGCGATGGCGGCCGCGTGGTAACCAAATCCACCCAGCTCCGACATCGGGCCGCCGCTGGCCAGCAGGGACGTGTGCACCACGATGGCTTGAGGGTTCAGCTCGGCGATCAGGTCGTCGTCGGCGATGTTGCGAGCGAAGGTCCCCGGCGTCCAGGCCTCCACAACGACATCGGCCCACGCAATCATCCGGCGGGCGATCTCGACGCCCTCGGGCGTCTTGAGATCGATGTCCATGCTGAGCTTGGACGTGTTGAAGGTGCCGAAGAAGTGGGCCATGTCCACATCGACGACGTCGTCCTTGAAAGGCGGGTTCGCACGCAGCCCGTCGAGGCGCGAACTCGACTCGATCCGAACCACGGTCGCGCCATGATCGGCGAGAGCCTTCGCGGTGATGGGCCCCACTCCGATCCAGCTGAAGTCCGCAACGCGCAGCCCGGCGAAGGGCAGTTCGGCAGTGCCCACACTCCACTCCAGGGGCTGCGCTGATGGCTCGGGATCTGCGGCAGCCTCGGCGATCTGGTCTCGGATCTCGACGCTGTGTTCATTGAGTCGCGGCGGCTGCCGCTTCGTGCCGATGCGCACACCGTTGATCGTGGCTGGACCGCCAGGGAGGTCCACTGGGGCGGTGTTTCCCCCTTCGGTCGGTCGCCAGAAGTCGCGGATTCGCAGGTGCTCGAACTCGACGAGGTCGGCCACCGTGTGGACCGGCGCAATCGTCTCCTTCAGAACCATTGAGCGCTGCAGCAGTTGAGCGTTCGTGTGTCGCCCACACAGCCCCACCATCGCCCGGTACAGCTCGTCGAAGGTCCGGCTGATCGGTTCGCCGGCGGCGGCACGCATGTCGTAGGTGTCCCATTCCTCGACGCGCCAGCTCTCGTCTGCCAGGCCCTCCTCGATGTACCACTCGAGCAAGCGGCCTGTCGCCACGCCCCGGGCAACCCCGATCGCCCAGCCGTCCTGTGTGCGATAGCGCATCTCGAGGGGCACGGCCAGTTGCGCGACCGTGCCGGAGCGCTTGAAGTCCCGCCCGCAGATCGCATGAGTCTCCATGGCGTTGAGGAGCGTCCACGTCATCGCCGCCTGGGCTGACACGCCGACGTGCTGTGACGAACCCGTGGCGCGCATTCGAGCGTGGGCCATCAACCCTGCCGCTGCGGATTCGGCGCCCGCGTGGCGCCATGCCTGAGCGATCGACGCCTTGACGGGCGCTCGCTCGAAGATGCCCTGCATGTTCGCCGGCCCGCCCAGCGCCGCCAGCGACAGCTCCGAGGCGGGATCGCCGCTGCGGGGTCCGTCGAGACCGAACGGCGTGACCTGCACATGAATGATCCGGTCGTTCAGCGCTGCAAGATCATCGTGGCCGTATCGGGCGGCGGCCAGCGTTCCCGCCACTCCCGACTCATAGACGAAGTCCGCGAGCTTGACGAGGCTCTCAAACACGTCCCTGTCTTCCGGGGCGTCAAGGTCCAGCACGATGGAGCGCTTGTTGGAGTTGTACGCGCAGAATTGCCAGCTGCGCAGGTCGTCTGTCGCGCCATTCGATTCACGCACCGGCAGCGCCGCGCGGGCAGACGTGCCGCCGGGCGGCTCGACCTTGATCACGTCCGCGCCCAATTCGGCCAGCATCCACGGCCCGAATTCGCCGCGGTGATCAGTGAGATCGAGAACGGTCATACCCGCAAGCGGCGCGGATGCCGTGTGCTGGGCGGCGTCGGGTGAGGTCATGTGGCCCCTGAACTCATGAACGTGCTGGCACGTCGAATCGGTACGACGATACGCAGGCGCTTGCTGTGACGGGGCGGTTAGCTTGCCCAGATGGCCGAGAACTCCTCGCCACAGCGATTCCGAGCTCCCAGCGAGCTGAGCGACGAGATGCTGGAGCGAGTGCGCGCGTGCGGGGAAAGCTGCGACGCCGACCGCAATCCCGATCGGGAGATCTTCGCCGACCTCGGACGCGACGGTCTCATGAAGCTGCTTGTGCCCGCCGAGCTGGGCGGGCTCGGTCGGCACCCCGCTGAGTTCATCGAGTTCACCCGCAGGGTCACCTACGAGCACCCGTCGGCTGGCTGGGTTGCCATGACCTGCAATGAGGAAGCCGAGATCTTCGCTGCCTACCTCGAACCGTCGACGGTCACCACGTTCTACGGGGAGCATCCTGATGCGGTCATCGCCGGCTCGGGCGTCCCACGTGGCATAGCGCGTGCGACCGACGGCGGCTGGCTCGTCAACGGTCGTTGGACCTTCGTGAGCGGCTGCAGCGTGGCCGATTGGTGGGTGGTGGCCAACATCGTCGAGGGCACCCGGCCCAAGGACATCTGCCACGTCCTGGTGCCCGCCGATCCGTCGCTCATCGACGACACGTGGCACACGCTGGGTCTGCGTGGCACCGGCAGCCACGACGTCGTGCTGACCGACTGTTTCGTGCCCGCAGACCGGGCTGGCGTGGCCGAGAACTTCTCACTGCCCAAGCCCAACGAGCATCCCTTCTACCGGCTGCCCTCAGGGCTGCGGTTCCCATTCCCCAAGACCGGCGTGGCCTCGGGCATTGCCGACCGCGCCATCGACGAATTCACCACGCTGGCCACCGCCAAGACGCCGCTGTTCGCCCGCACTGAGCTGGCCGCGCGGCCCGACGCCCATGCGGCGATCGCACGTGCCGCCGCGCTAGCCGGTGCCGGCCGATCGTTCGTGGCCGACCAGCTCGACGAGATCTGGCAGACCGCCTCGGCCCACGGCGAGGTCACCCCGGCGCAGCACGCCCGCGCCCGGCTGGCCTGCTCGTGGAGCGTCCAGAACTGCATCGAGGCTGTCGAGACCCTGGTCAACGCAGCGGGCAGCACCGCCAACTTCACGGCATCGCCGCTCGGTGCACTGCTCAATGACGTGCGTGCCGTGGCCGGGCACTTCATGGTGGGCGGATACCAGATGGACACCGCCGGACGGGTGCTGCTGGGCCAAGATTCCGGCGACCGCAACTTCTGAGCAGGTTCACGCGGCAGCACCGAGTTCGAGAAGAACACGGCGGCATACGCCGACCTGCTCGCCACGCTGCGGGAGCGGCAGCAGTTCGCCATCTCGGGCGGGGCCGGCAGGGAGCGCTCCATCGAGCGCCATCACAGCCGGGGCAAGATCCTGCCGCGGGACCGGATCGACCTGGTCTGCGATGCCGGCACGCCGTTCCTGGAGCTCTCCACGCTGGCGGGCTGGGAGATGTACGACAACAGCGCCCCCGGCGCGGGCATCGTCACCGGTGTCGGCGTGGTCTGCGGCGTGCCGTGGATGTTCATCGCCAACGACGCCACGGTGAAGGGCGGCTCGCTGCTGCCGGTCAGTATCAAGAAGCACGTGCGTGCCCAGGACATCGCCGCCGAGAACGGCCTCGGCGTCATCTACCTGGTCGATTCCGGCGGCGCGTTCCTGCCCCTGCAGGACGACATCTTCCCCGACAAGGACCACTTCGGCGGCAGCTTCTACCGCCAGGCCCGGCTCTCAGCCATGGGCCTCCCCCAGATCTCGGTGGTGCTGGGCGGATGCACGGCAGGCGGGGCGTACGTTCCGGCCCTGAGCGACGAGGTGATCATGGTGTCGGGCATCGGCCGCATCTACCTCGGCGGCCCGCCGATCGTGAAGGCCGCGCTCGGCGAGATCATCGAGCCCGACGATCTCGGCGGCGCAGCGCTGCACACCCGCATCTCGGGCGTGTCCGACTACATGACACCCGATGAGCGATCGGCCTACGGCAAGCTGCGCGAGCTCTGCGACGCCGTCAACCAGCGTCCGGTGGATCACCGCGAGGGCTGGCTGTCATGGACAGCGCCGGAAGCACCCCACTACGACCCGGCCGAGATCTACGGCGTGATCTCCGCTGACGACCGCATCGGCTTCGACGCACGAGAGGTCATCGCCAGGCTGGTCGATGGCTCCCGCTATTCGGAGTTCAAGCCCGAATGGGGCGAGCACATCACCTGCGGCTTCGCCCGCATCTGGGGTCATCAGGTCGGCATCGTCGCCAACAACGGGATCATCTTCTCCTCCGACGCCCTCAAGGCCACTCATTTCATCGAGCTGTGCGAGCAGCGGCGTGTGCCGCTGCTGTTCCTGCAGAACACCACCGGGTACATGGTGGGCAGCGACTCCGAGGCAGCCGGCATCGCCAAGCACGGGGCAAAGATGGTGTCCGCCGTCGCCAACGCGACAGTGCCCCGCTACACGGTGCTCATCGGGGGCTCCTACGGTGCCGGCAACTACGGAATGTGCGGGCGTGGCTTCAACCCCAGGTTCCTGTTTGCCTGGCCCAACAGCCGAATCGCCACGATGTCAGCCGAGACAGCGCAGACAGTGCTGGTGGACATCCGGCTCGCCGGCATGCGCGGCACCGAGACCACCGAGTCCGAGATCGCTGCCATGCGTGCCGAGGTGGCCGCTCAGTACGAGCAGCAGAGTGATCCGTATTACGCCACGGCACGGCTGTGGGACGACGGCCTGATCGATCCGGTCGACACGCGTGACGCACTCGGGCTCTGCCTAGCGCTCGCGGCCCGCCAGGATGCTCCTGCAGTGGGCAGCGGCATCGTGTACCGGATGTAGCCGGGAAGCACGTTCGCTATGAAGCTGCTGGTCGCGAACCGAGGCGAGATCGCGAGCCGGGTGTTCGCGACGGCACGCCGGCTGGGCTGGCGAACGGTCGCCGTCTATGCCGAACCCGATCGTGATGCACCGTTTGCTCTCGAGGCCGACGAGGCGATCTGCATTGGGCCGGCCTCGCTCGAGCGCTCGTACCTCGACGCCGGGGCCATCGTGGCGGCGGCCCACGAGACCGGGGCCGATGCGATTCACCCCGGTTACGGCTTTCTGTCCGAGAACGCCGACTTCGCCCGGGCAGTCGTCGACGCCGGGCTGACCTGGGTCGGGCCGCATCCTGACGCAATCGCCCAGATGGGCTCGAAGATCGAAGCTCGTGCCATTGCGGAGTCTGCGGGCGTGCCGACCATTCCCGGGTTCAGCGACGTCGACATCGACGGTGTTCGCGAGCGATTGAGCTTTCCGGTGCTGATCAAGGCGTCAGCGGGCGGGGGCGGCAAGGGCATCCGCATCGTCCGCTCGGCTGACGGGTTCGACGCCGCGCTGGCTGAGGCCCGCACGGAGGCATTGCGCTCGTTCGGCGACGACCGGGTGCTGGTGGAGCGCTACATCGAGCGGCCCCGTCATGTGGAGGTGCAGGTCGTCGGCGACCGGCACGGCACGGTCATCCACCTCGGCACTCGCGACTGCTCCTCGCAGCGTCGCTACCAGAAGCTGTTGGAGGAAGCGCCGGCACCCAATCTGGATGCCGCCGCCCGTGAGGGATTGCATGACGCGGCGGTGGCACTCGCCCATCGCATCGGTTACGACAACGCCGGCACCGTGGAGTTCATCGTCGATGCCGGCACCGGCGAGTTCTTCTTCCTGGAGATGAACACCCGCCTGCAGGTGGAGCATCCCGTCACCGAGGCCATCACCGGGCTCGACCTGGTGGAGCTGCAGCTGAGAGCCGCCGGCGGCGAGCCGCTGGGTTTCGACCAGTCAGCCGTCACGTTCAGCGGGCACAGCATCGAAGCCCGTATCAACGCCGAGGACCCGTCTGATGGCTTCACTCCCCAGGCAGGCCCGGTACGCCACCTGCAGGTTCCCCCCGGAGTGCGCTGGGATGCCGCCATCGCCGCCGGCAGTCAGATCTCCCCGTACTACGACCCGCTGATCGCCAAGCTCGTCGTCACTCGCCCCGACCGCCCTGCGGCGCTCGACGCCCTGCGCGATGCGCTCGACGGGCTGGTCGTGGGCCCGGTTCCCACGAATGCCGGATTCCTGCGCTGGCTCGTCGACGCGCCCCAACTGCGCGATGGCGAGATGACCACGAACGTGATCGATGGGCTCGGAGCCGCCGAGATGCCTGCGCCGCCGCCTGCCGCCGAGGCGGCCGCGGCCGCCGCGGCCGCCTGGTTGGGCCAGTTGCTGGACGAGCGTGCAGCGGCCCCGAGTGGGCCGTGGACCGTGCTGAGCGACTTCCGGCTGACCCCGCACACCTCGGACGCCGTCGCCGTGCTGCGCGATGAGGTCGGCGAGCTCCACGAGGTGTCCGCCAGGGCGATAGCGGCGGGCCGTGCCGCGAACACGAGCAGTGCAACGCGGGATGGCGTGGCCGTCAATATCCGCGGCCACACGATCACCTTCGAGGTGCCCGACCGCTCCGACGCCTGGGCGCCCACCGCAACCGGCGACACCGGCGACGTCGACTCGGTTGCTGCACCATTTCCCGCTGTCGTGGTCGACGTGCCGGTGGTGACGGGTGATGTCGTTGCCACAGGCGACGTGGTCGTGGTGGTGGAGGCGATGAAGATGCTGCACTCGCTTGCCGCGCACGGGGCGGGCACCGTTGCAGAGGTCCGCTGCGGGCCAGGCGATGCAGTCGAAGCCAACCAGGTGCTCGTCAGCTTCGAACAGCACGAGCACGACCTGCCGGCAGATCCGGCTTGATCGCCGCCACGACCTGGAGGACCCCGACGGCTCTGGGGTCTAGACCAGTCCGAACGGCAGGCTCGTCAGCACCTCGTTGCCGGTCTCGGTGATCAGCACCTGCTCCTCCAGCTTCACGCCCTCACCGCCTGATCTCGGCCCGATGAACGCTTCCACGCACATCACCATGCCGGGCTCCAGAACCCCGTCGTAGCCGATCGAGTCCCACTTGTGGCGGTGGTAGATAGCCGGGTATTCGTCGCACAGCCCGACGCCGTGGGAGATGACCGTGTAGCCGCGGTAATGCTCGGGGTCGGGGTACCACGCCTTGTCGGTGATCTCGCGCAGTGTTGCTCCGGGGCGGTGCAGCTCGCTGTTGCGCTGGATCTGTTCGAGTGCGAGCGACCACGCGTCGTGCTGGGCACCGCTGGGTCTGCCGCTGCCGCACAGCCATGTCCGCGACAGGTCCACGCACATGCCGTACGCGCCTACCAAGTCAGTGTCGAAACCCATCAGCTCGCCTGCCTGCACCCGGCGGCTGCTGGCCTCGTGGTACCACGGGTTCGTGCGCGGTCCCGACGACAGCAGCCTGGTCTCGATCCACTCGCCGTAGCGCCGCAGGCTCCCTGCCCACAGCTCGGCCCACAGATCCAGCTCGCTCACTCCGGGCTCGAAGACGGCGGCCATGTCGCCGACGGCTGCCTCGCAGGCGTGCACAGCGCACCGCATGGCCCGGATGTCGTCGGGGCCCTTGATCGCACGGGCCTGCTCCATCAGCTCGCCGGCGCTGACCAGCTCGATGCCGCGGCCTTCCAGGGCCTGGACGCCGCGCAGTTCGAGCTGATCGACGGCGAGGCGTCGCCCTCCCCCGCTGTGCTCGTCCACCAGCCCAGCTATCTCAGCCGCCCAGCGGCCGGCGACTTCGCCCGAGCGCGGCCCGGCCTTGAAGTAGATGTACGACAGCCCCGGGCGGATCTCGTCCACCGTCTCGGAGTGGGCATCGAGGAACTCCCCGTCGGAGAACTCGAACACCACAACGGGCCCCTCGGCGGCCACGAACGCGTAGCGGACGGCATTGTGCATGGTCCACAGCGACATGTTCGTGGTGTCCGTGGCGTAGCGGATGTTCACCGGGTCGTACAGCAGTGCCGCATCGCAGTCCGCGCCGCGCAGCTGCTCGCGGACCCGTTCGAGGCGGTACCGGCGCAGCGCCGAGCGGTCGGGAAGCTGCAGCCCCGCAGCAGCCCACTCGGCCTCCAGCTCGGCACCCGGGCCGAGCGCGTGCATGTTGAGGTCGGTGTGGTCCAGCAACCACTCCGGGGGTTCGGCCCGGCCGACGCCGATCTTGGGCTTGTGGCGGCGATCGAACCCCTGCAGTGCCATGACCGCTCGCCCCTCCCAAGGTCTGCACAGCCCCGCTGTGAGGCCGAGACACTGATGCGCGGCGAGCCTAGGGTCTGGGAATGACCGCAGAAGGACATGGCGGCGAAGCCGCCGGCACGCTCACCGGTATCACCATTCACCCCATCAAGGGCTGCCGCCGCGTCGAGCTCGATTCGGCTCTGGTCACGGCAACCGGGCTCGAAGGCGACCGTGCATGGCAGGTGGTGACGGCCCCCAACGACACCGACGCACTCGGGGAAGCGGTCACCCAACGTCGAAACGCGGCGCTCGCCACCGTCGCCCCCGTGCCGATCGACGGCGGCCTGACCATCAGCGCACCCGGCATGGGCACCATTGACGTGAAACGCCCCGACGCCAATGACACCACCGTCCTTGCCTTGATCGGCGATGAAGTGGCGTGCGCAGATGCAGGAGACGAGGCGGCCGAGTTCTTCAGCGAGGTGCTCGGCTTCCCGGCCAGACTCGCAGCGTTCACCCCTGAGTCATCCCGTCCGATGCGGCTGTTCCGGGGACGCCTCACCGGTTTCGCTGACGCCGCGCCGGTGCTCGTGGCCAATACGGCCTCGCTCGACGATCTGGTGGCGCGGGCCTCAGAGCCGTTCGGCATCGAACGATTCCGGGCGAATCTCATCGTGACCAACGACGAACCTTGGTCGGAAGACACCTGGACCGAGTTCTCGATCGGCTCGGCCCAGCTCACCGCTCGCGTGGTGTGGCCCCGCTGCGCTGTCCCTCAGATCGATCAGGACACCGGCGAGCGCCACCGCGAACCTGCTTTGGTGCTGCGCAAGCACCGCTGGTGCTCGGTCGCGGAAGGCTTCTCGCCAGGCATGCGGGGGATGCTGGAGGGCAATGCCATGTTCGGTGTCGCGTGCACCATCGACCCCGAGGGCGTTGCGGTCTCCGTCGGCGACCCGGTCAACGTGACAGCCACCGGTCCACCCCTGCTCGACCCGCCCCGCTGAGCGCTGCCGAGCGAGTCGCTAGGTCAGCTCGGCGAGCACGCCGTCGGTGTGCTCGCCCAGCATCGGTGCTCGCTGCCAGGCCCACCAGTCGCCGTCGGTGGTGAAGGGCGAGCCGGGAACGGTGTAGGTGCCGAGCACCGGGTGCTCCTCGGGTCGCCACCAGCCCACGGCTTCGAGATGCGGGTCGTGACGCAGATCGCCCACGGTGTTGACCGGGGTGATCGGGATGCGCCGCCGCTGGCCTTCCACGAACAGTTCCTGTTTGGTGAAGCGGGTGGTGAGCTCCTCGACCCACGCGTCCACGGCTTCCAGCGCCTCACGGCGCACCACGATGTCGATGAAGATCTCGTCGAGGATGCCCTCGTTGCCGGTCAGCTCGTGCACCCATTGCGCGACTGCGTTCCAGTGCGCCGGCTGGATGGCGATGATCGCCACGTAACCGTCCGACGCTGGGTACATGCCCATCGGGCTGGTGACCGGACGGCGATTGCCAGCCCGAGGCCGTGGCACCTGGTCGTCGAGATACAGCGGCACACCGGTCTCAGGCGACAGCCACAGGCCTACTTCCTGCAACGACAGGTCGATGGTCTGGCCGAGTGCCGGCTCACCCGCCGCCCCAGCCTGATTGCGTGCACGCACCGACATCATCGAACCGATCACCGCATGCAGCGAGGCGCCGTGCATCAGCACACCGATCTCTCCTGCCGGTGCCAGTGGGGGGCCGTGCGGGAAGCCCACGGTGGACGCCAAGCCGCACGATGCCCAGGCGACAAGATTCGACGAACGCCAGTGACGTCGCGGCCCTGTCATGCCGAACGGCGTGATCGATACCCAAGTCAGGTGCGGATACCTCTCGACGATCCCGGAGACACCGAGCCCGCCCTGGCCCATGTCTGCCAGCCACGGGTATGCCTCTTGGGCGACGGGCATCGCATCGTCGAGCACCACGTCAGCTGTGCCGATCAGCTTCACCAGCGACGCGGCATCCTCGCTGTCGGTCGGGTCGAGCACCACGCTGCGTTTCGACGCCGCGTAGTACGCCCACCACAGGCTGGCCTCGGGGCCTGCGTGACCCGGCGCCAGCGGCGGCATAGTGCGGATCGGATTCCCCCCAGGGGGTTCCACGCAGATCACGTCGGCGCCGAGCGCCGCCCAAACGCGGGTGCCATACGCACCCGACAGCCCGGTCAGGTCAAGCACCCGAACCCCGTTCCACGGGCCGTGGCCGTGTTGCGCGGGGCTCATTGGCTGCCGCCGGTGATGCTGCCTTCGGCGTCGTAGAACTCCGCTATCCCGACCGATTCGTACCAGCGGTCGAAAGGCCGTTCCAGCACAACCTCAGGTCGGGCATCTACGAACGCCGTCCCGTCAGAGACCATCTGCTCCACATCGTCCTCCGAATAGCCGATCTCGGTGAGGACATCGACGGTGTCGCCTCCCATGTTGGGCCCGGCGCGTGTGACATACGGGGGTGTCGCACTTAAGCGCACCGGGTTGCGAACGAACAGGTCGCGGCCCAATCGTGGACTCGGGGCGATCGAATACGGGCGGCGGTCGTGCACCTGGGGGTCAGCCAGCACGCCCGTGTGGTTGAGCACCTCGTAGGCCGCAACGCCCAGCTCCTGCAGCTCCGCGGCCGCTTGCTGGGGGCTGCGACGGCTGGTCCAGTCGGACAGCTCGGCATCAATCGCATCGTGATTGGCAACGCGATCGGCCAGCGTGCCGTGCGGGTAGGTCGACAAGGCGGCATCGCCGCCGGCGTCGTGCGCAGGCACATCAGACCATTCGGCCAAACCCGCCAGCGCCTGCCATGCCTCGTCATCGGGCACTTCGACGGCGATCCAGCGATCGTTGCCCGCGCATGGGTAGATCCCCGCAGGTGCCGCCCACGACACCCGGTTGCCATTGCGAAACGGCTCGGGCACGCCGAGGTCCTGGCCCACCAGGTATGGCCCCAGGAACGACACGGTGGTCTCGAGCTGGCTGATGTCGATGAACCGGCCCTCACCTGTGCGGTCCCGTTCGTGCAACGCCGTGACAATCGCCAGCATGGTGTGCAACCCGCCCATGTAGTCCGGCGGGGCGATGGAGGGAATGCCGGCGGGTTCCTCGTGCGGGAAGCCAGTGAGCGCGTCCCATCCCACGAGCGGTGCCTGATTCGGGCCGAAGGCCCGGAAGGGGTAGTACGGCTTGTCGGGGTCGACCCCGAACCCGGTCATGCCTGCATAGATGATGTCGGGGCACACCTGCTTGACGGATTCGTAGTCGAGTCCCAGTTCGGCGATGCCCGGCGCCGCGAAGTTCGTCAAGAACACGTCGCACGTGGCCAGCAGGCGTTTCGCGGCCTCGAGTGCCTGGGGCTGTTTCAGCTCGAGCCCGACCGAGCGCTTGCCGGCCGACATCTCGGGCACGTAGGGACCTGTGTCGCAGAAGACATCCGCCAGCTCGGGATCGCGAGCCCATGCGGAGCCGAACGCTCGCGCCACATCGGGATAGCTGTGGGCCTCCACCTTGAACACCTCGGCCCCGTGATGCGCCATCGCCTTGCCGCAGCAGGGGGCTGCCACCGCAATGCTGATCTCGAAGACCCGGATCCCTGCAAGCGGTCTGCGGTTAGCGCTCGCCGTCATCGATGACACCTCATGTGCTCCGATCCCATAGCCCGGTGACCTTAGACGCAGCGCGGCAGGCTGCCCTCTCCCCGTGCTAGGACAAGACCCCGGCGGCGGGATCCGCCTGCCGCCAGGCCAAGCCGGAGGGTTGCCCCGACATGACTGATTCGACTGCTTCCGCCGATTCACCGACCGAGGTCGTCGGCAAATTCATCGCCTGCATTGAAGCAAAGGACCTCGACGGGGCGGCCGCCCACGTCTCCGACGACGTCTATTACGACAATGTGCCGGTCGGCGACATGACTGGCCCCGACGCCATGAAGGAGTTCCTGAGCGGCCTGACGAAGGGCGACGGACCCGTGGAATTCGAGGTCGTCCGCCAGACGGCCACCGGCAACACCGTGATGAACGAGCGCGTCGACCGCTTCCACACCGGCTCCGGCAGGCTGATCGAGCTGCCGGTGATGGGGATCTTCGAAGTCAACGACGGCCTGATCACATTCTGGCGCGACTACTTCGACAACGGCATGTTCATGCGCCAGATCAAGGGTTGAGCCCGCTGTGGCGTACCAGTACGAGGGCTTCGACCTCACTGGCAAAGTCGCGGTCATCACGGGAGGCAACGGCGGCATCGGTCTGGGCTACGCCCGTGGCGTCGCGGCCGCGGGTGCCGACGTCAGTATCTGGGGCACGAACCCCGACAAGAACGCAGCGGCCGAGGCCGAGTTGCAAGAGATCAACCCGTCCGCCAGCGCCCTTCGCTGCGACGTCTCCGACGAGGAGCAGGTCGAGGAGTCCATGGCAGCGGTCGTCGAGCGCTACGGGCGCGTCGATGCTTGCTTCCCGAACGCCGGCATCGGCACGCAGAATCAGAAGGGCTTCCACGAGCACTCCAACGAGGACTGGTTCAGCGTCATCGACGTGAACCTGCACGGCGTGTTCTTTACCCTGCGCGCCGCCACCCGCCAGATGATCGCCCAGGGCGAGGGCGGCTCTCTAGTGCTCACGTCCAGCGGCACCGCCATCCAGGGTGCCGCCCGGGGTCAGGCGTATGCAGCCACCAAGGGCGCCATGCTGGCGATGATGATGGGCCTGTCGGTCGAGATGGCCCGCTACAAGATCAATGCCAACGCCGTCATCCCGGGCTGGATCGACACCGCCATGACCGAGCGGCTGTTCAACTGGGACAAGTTCGTCGACAACGTGATGCCCCGCATACCCATGCGCCGATGGGGCGTGCCAGACGACTTCGGCGCCATCGCGGTGTACCTCATGAGCGATGCAGCCCGCTGGCACACCGGCGATGTCATCAAGATCGACGGCGGCTTCAGCATCTTCTGACGCTTCGCGCAACGCCCCCGTGCGATTGTCGATTTACGAAGATGTGTTAGGTTTTTTGGGCGGGGCACTGAGCTAGGGGGGACATCGTGGAGGAATACGACATTCACATCAAGGACGGCACGATCGTCGACGGGACACGCGTGCCGAGCTTCCGCGGCGACCTGTGGATATCCGACGGGCGCATTGCCCAGATCGGCGGCCGTCCCGACAAGCCCGCGAAGGAAGTCATCGATGCGGGCGGCTGCATCGTGGCCCCGGGCACCATCGACCTGCACACCCACTACGACGCGCAGATCCGCTGGGATCCGTACTGCTCCATCTCGAGTTGGCACGGGGTGACATCGGTGGTGCTCGGCAACTGCGGTTTCGGGTTTGCTCCCTGCAAGCCCGGCTTCCGCGAGCGGTCGATGCTCACGATGGTGCGCACCGAGGCGATCCCGCTGGCAGCCATGCAGGAGGGCATGCTGCCGAAGTGGGACTGGGAGACCATCCCCGAGTACCTCGACTCGCTGGACCGCACGCCGAAGGGCGTCAACGTCCTGCAGTACATGCCCACGGCGTCGCTGATGATCTACGTGATGGGTTTGGAAGCGGCCAAGACCCGTCCGGCCAACAACGCAGAGCGCAAGGAAATGCAGCGCCTGCTGCACGAGGGCATGGACGCCGGCCTGTGCGGCTTTTCAATCCAGCGCCTCGGGCCCAACTCCACCCAAGCCGACTTCGACGGCTCGCCGATGGTCACCGACACCATGATCGACGACGACATCTTCGTGCTGGCCGAAGTGCTGCGTGAGCGCGACGAGGGCTTCATCCAGCTCACGCAGGCCACGAGCCCCGACGTCAACAATCCGGAGGATCTCGACTTCAAGCGGCGGCTGGCCGAGGTGAGCGGGCGACCGATCATCGACAACGTGGTGCCCGTGAGCCAGCGCAACCCGCGTGTCCACGAGGAACGGCTCGAATGGCTCGAGCAGGCCCACAACGACGGGCTGCGCATCTTCGGCCAGGGCGCTTCGATCCGCACGGGCTTCGCCTTCTCGCTCGACGAGTGGAACCTGTACGACTCAAGCCCGGCATGGCGCGAGGCGACGACGGGCTCGATCGAGGACAAGATCCGCAAGATGTCCGACCCTGCCCTGCGGGACCGGCTGCGTGCCGAGACCGATGAGGCGGCGACGCTGTTCGCGAACACGCAGGGCGCCGTCGGCGGGCCTCCCCGCAAGCTGGTTGTGCAGGGAGTGGCGCGCCGTCAGGACCTGCAGAAGTACGTGGGCAAGTCGCTGGGCGAGATCGCCGAGATGGAAGGCAAGCACTACATCGACGTGATGCTGGATCTGTCGCTCGAGACCGATCTGAAGACGGAGTTCCTGGGCGAGGGTCCTGAGTTCAACGTGGACCACATGTCCGCGGTGTACACCGACTCGCCGTACACGATCCCGGGCGTGTCCGACGGCGGTGCGCACACCAAGTTCTTCACCGGCGGTGCTTGGACGACGGACTTCTTGGCGTGGATCGTGCGCGACGAGCAGCGGCTGACGGTCGAAGAGGCGCACTACCGGATGTCGGCGCTTGCAGCGCACGCGGCCGGATTCCAGGACCGCGGTGTGCTGAAAGAAGGCGCCCCGGCTGACGTGCTCGTCTACGACATGGATGAGCTGGCCATCGATCCCGAGTGGATCGGCGAGGCCGTCTACGACCTGCCCGGCGGCGAGTGGCGCCGCGTGCAGCGTGCGCATGGCTACCGCCACATCCTGGTGAACGGCGTCGAGACGTTCCAGGACGGCGAGTGCACCGGGGCTACCCCCGGCAAGCTCCTGCGCCACGGCCGCGGCTAGCGGCCGGTATGACACGTCGCGGCTAGTTCGCGGCGATCACTTCCGCGAGGGCAGCGACCCCTTCGCGGATGTCGTCCTGGGAGAGGCTGCCGAAGCAGAGGCGCATACGGCGTGCGCCCCAAGCGGGTTCTACTGACCAGGCTGCGCCTTCGTTGAACTGGATGCCTCGCTTGGCCGCTGGCGCCAGATAGCTCGACGTGTCGGTGCCGGTGGGGAACGTGAGCCACACGAAGATGCCGCCCTTGGGGTCGGTCACCTGCACCGGTCCGCCGAGCTTGATCGCCACTTGTGACAGCGCACCCATGTGGGTGTTCACGGCGCGGCGCATCACCGCGCATTTCTCTCGCAGCGTTTCCCGCAGCTGGGCTACGTGGTCGTCGAAGTGGGCTGCTGCGTACTCGGCGAGCACGAGCTGTTCGATTGCGCCGGTGCCGGCGTCGTCCTTGAGGGCCATGAGCTGGCGCACGATGGGCACGTCGCCCACGATGTAGCCGACGCGGAGCGCAGGCGCGATCGACTTGGAGAACGAGCCGCAGTAGATCACCGCGCTCGGCCCCTCCGATTCCGCGCAATCCAGCGCACGCAGCGTCGGCGGGCGCTCGCCGATCCACTGGAGATCGGAATAGCACTCGTCCTCGAAGATCGGCACGCCGAAGTGCCGAGCGATGGCCAGGATCTCTCGCCGGCGCTCAACCGGCATCACCGAACCTGTGGGGTTCTGGACTGTCGGGATGGTGTAGATGAACCGGGGCGGCGTGCCGGCTGCAGCCAGCTCGTCGAGCAGGCCGGCAAGCCGTTCCGGAACGATCCCGTTGTCGTCGAGCTCGACGCCGACGCACCTGGCTCCTCGCCGGGCGACCTTCGAGATCATCCCCCCGTACGTCGCCTCTTCGGCAACCACGACGTCCCCCGGGCGCAGGAACGCTGCGTTGACCAGATCGAGCGCCTGCAGCGAACCGGACACCACCAGCACCTGCTCGCTGCTCGTCGGCATGTGCGCATTCGCATCCAGCGATCCGGCGACGAACGCACGCAACCCCTCGAAGCCCTGCGGATTGCCGCCGAGGTTGTAGGTGGCGAGTTCGGAGCCATGCTTCGTCAGCACTGACATGGCTGCCTCGGTCAGGCCGCCGACCGGCACGCTCGGCGAGTCGTTGTTCCCGCCTACGAAGCTGAAGCGCGGGATCGGCGTCCATGCCCCTGCCGGCCGTGGCAGGCCCTCGGCCATCTTGCCGGTCATGTCAAACGTCGGCATGTCGAATGCGCTCGCGGGCGCGTTGCCGTTCGGTAGGCCGGTCTGCGGCACGATAGCTCTCTCCAGTAATGCTCGGCTGGTCCGGATCAGGCGTCCGAGACAACGATCCGCTGCGCGAACAGCCACTGGCCGTCGATCTTGCGCACGATGTCGTCGTAGTGCCCGACCAGCAGGATCCTGCCACCGTCAGGCAGCGGCTTGACCATCTGCAGGTGACTGAACACAGTGGCCTCGGATCCGTCGCCGTCGGCCACGACGTTGGTCACCCAGTGCTGTGCGGAAGCGAACTCTGCGTACTGCTCTTCGGTCGAGTACGCGGCGGCGAACGCCCGTAGCTCGTCCCGGCCGTTGAAGGTACCGACGATCCCGATGAACTGCCCGTCGGGAGCGAACGTATTGGCGTACCCGTCGGCATCGCCGGTGTCGATTGCCTTGTTGTAGCGGGAGATGAGATCCCGGATCTCTACTCGATCATCATTCGTCAGCGCCACAGCTCGCCCCCCGTGCTCTGTCGGCCTGTTGGCGTCAACCTACTGCGGCACGGGTCGCGTGGCTCCGGCCCTCCGGGCGTCGGCTCCCTTGGGCGTTAGCTATGCCTACTGAACTGCGGCAGGCATCATCACTATTCAGCATTCGGCCATCTGGATACGTGCCGAGTCCCCTGCTTATACTTCGATTGGTGCGCACGGTCCGGGCATTTCGGTCAAAGCGAGACCGGCGGTACGCCGACCCGGCTGCGCCGGACGACCTGGCCCGGAACGGCCGAGATCGGCACTGGCCGGGCGCACGCTCGATCGTCCTCGATGGTGTCACCCACTCGTACAGCCAGGCCCACGGAGTCAGTTCCCCCGAGGGCCTCGATCCCGCTGAGGAAATCGCCCAGGGCAGCTATTCGGTGTACGACCTCTCGCTGCGTGTCGAGCCCGGCGAGTCGGTCGCGCTGCTCGGCCCCAGCGGGTGTGGCAAGACCACGCTGCTGCGCCTGATCGCAGGGCTCGAACGTCCCCTGGCCGGCACCATTCAGCTCGGCGAGAGGTTCGTCTCGGGACCGCCGGGGCGAGGTGGTTCCTGGCTGGCTCCCGAGTCGCGCCGTGTCGGGATGGTGTTCCAGGACTGGGCGCTGTTCCCGCACCTCACTGTGGGGCGAAACGTCGGCTACGGGCTCGAACGCTCGAAGCGGACTGCCGGCCGCATCGCCGAAGCACTCGACCTGGTGGGTCTGTCCGGGTTTGCCGAACGCATGCCCTCCACGCTGTCGGGCGGGCAGCAGCAGCGCGTCGCCCTGGCGCGGGCACTGGCCCCTCGGCCGGGCGTGCTCTTGCTGGACGAGCCGTTCTCCAATCTCGACTCATCGCTGCGCGAGGACGTTCGCAGCGAGGTCCGGCGGTTGCTCATCGAATTGGGCATCACGGCCGTCTTCGTAACTCACGACCAGGACGAGGCCTTTGTGGTGGGCGACCGCGTGGGCGTGCTCTGCGAGGGCCGTCTCGCACAGGTCGACACGCCCGATGGCCTCTACCGCCGGCCCGTCGACCCCTTCGTGGCCGATTTCGTGGGCACCGCGTCATGGGTGCGTTGCGGCGCCTCGGATGGATTCGCGCACACCCCGCTCGGACGCCTCCCGCTCAGCGACACCACTGGCGCGAACGGTGATGGGGCGGTATCGCACGGCGCCGCGCGCACTGTCGATGTGATGTTGCGACCGGAGCAGCTCCGCCTGGCCCAAGGCACCACAGCCGAGGTCGAACTGGTGGAGTTCTACGGGCACGACTCGATGGTCGTGGCGAATCTCGACGGCACTCAGCTGCGCGTGCGCTGCGGACCCGATCCCGAAGTGCGCCGCGGCGACTCGGTCGCTGTCGAGTTCACCGGCACCAGCGTCGTTGCATTCGCCTAACTGCTACTCGCACGCAGCGGGGAGATGACCTGTTCGGCGAAGCGGTGTGCTGGCTCGGCGCTGTCGGGGTTGCCGAAGTCGAGCACGAAGTGCCGGATTCCCACATCCACCAGCGAAGCCAGGAATTCGGCGTACTCGGCAGACTCGCTGTCAGTCGTGGGCAGTGCGCGCTCGACGGTGGTGGACATCTCCAAGCCCGCCGGGTCGCGTCCGAGACGTTCGAGTTCGTCCAACACGATGCCGCACTTGCGTCGCAGCGCTTCGAGGTCCCGCCGCCATGGCGTGTTCCAGATATCGGCATGGCGGGCGGCGACCTTCAGGCCGATCTGCTCTCCCGAGGCTCCGATGCAGATCGGCGGCGGCACTTCAGGCAAGGGAGGTGCCGTTGCGCCGTCGATGCGGTAGTGCTGGCCCTCGAAGCTGGGGTCGTCCCGCGTCCACATCAACCGGCAGATCGTGACCACCTCTTCGAGCTGGGCGAATCGCACCTTGGGCGAGGGGAACTCGTAGCCGTAGGCCTCGTACTCGTCGCCCCGCCAGCCCGCCCCGATGCCCAAGATGAACCGGTTGCCCGACAGGTACTGCAGCGTCGCCGCCATCTTGGCTGTCAAAGCCGGCGGTCGGTAACCGTGCCCGAGCACGTGATGGCACAGCTGCACATCGGGCAGGCGAGCCGCACACCAGGTGATCGTTGTCCAAGCTTCGAGGAACGGATCGGTCTTGGCGTCGAACCCGTAGAAGTGATCGGCGATCCAGAGCGAGTCGAAGTGCCCGATCACCTCAGGCAGGAGCCACTCCACCTGATCGGCCACGATCGGCCGATGGTCACTCCACCGGTTGCCGATGCATGGCGACAACCACCCGAACCTGAGCCCATTTCTCGAAGTCACGGCGTCACGCTAACCGTGCCCTCGCGGTGGCCACTGGGCGAACGCGGCGCTCTGCTCCTGCATCGCTCCCCTGGTTGAGTCAGGGGCGGACGGCGCGCTTGTTGGGGCGGCGGGCCAGCTCCTCCAGCACCGGCTGGGCCAGCTTCACGAAGGTGCACGCCAGGCGGCGGGTCTCTCGTGGATCGATGAGATCGACGACGTCGCCGTGCATGGCTGCCTTGAACGGCGAGCGGAGCCGCAGCAGCCGCTCTTCGATCATCTCTCGATGTGCTTCTGGATCGGGTGCGGCGTCGATCTCGCGCCGGTATGCCGCCGCAACGCCGCCCTCGATCGGGATGCCGCCCCACTCCCCCGCTGGCCATCCGAAACGCAGGTTGAGCGCATGAGGCAGGCCGATGCTGTTGGGCGCATCGGCAGCCACGCCATATGACTTGCGGACGTTGAACTCCACCTTGGGCACGCTCGCCTCTGCTGAAGCAATCAGGGCGCGCACGCCCCGGCGCATCGTGGCCTTGCGCTCCGCGGCGGAGCCGAGCATGAAGCCGGGCATGTCCAGGAAGATCAGCATCGGCAGGTTGAACGCGTCGCACAGGTCCACGAAGTGCGCGTACTTGTCGGCGCCGTCGCCGTCCATGGCACCGGCCAGCCGCATCGGGTCGCTGCCGACCACGCCCACGCTGTAGCCGTCGAGCCGGGCGAAACCGGTGATGATCGCTCCGGCGTAGTGGCGGCGCATCTCGAAGAACTCGCCGTTGTCGACGACGTGGCGGATGAGCGCTCGTGCGTCATAACCGGCCCGCCGGTTCGTGGGGATGATGTTCAGCAGCTCCTCAGGCCGGCGATCGGGCGGGTCGCCCGTGTCCACACGAGGCGCCACCCCCGAGGTGGTGTTGGGCAAGTACGAGAGAAACTGGCGGATCTGGTCGAACGCGTCCTCCTCGCTCTCGGCCACGTTGTCGACCTGGCCGCTCTCGTACACGTGCATCCGGTAGCCGCCCAGTTCCTCCTTCGACAGCGTCTCGCCGGTGGCCCTCTGCACCACCGGCGGCCCCGACGGGAAAATCTGCGACTGGCCCTTCACCATCACCGTGAAATGCGACATGAGCGCCGCAGCAGCGGGCCAGCCCGCGACCGAACCCATGATTCCCGCAGCCACCGGCACCTTGGTCAGCATTTCCACGCCTTGCCACCACATGTCCCCCTCCGGCAGCGCCATCTGGCCCGACTCCTCGTCAGACCGTGAGCTGTGGCCGACGCCTTCGCGCAGCTGCACGTACGGGATGCCGTAGGTGATGGCGAGCGGCTGGGCGAACTGGTGCGGGATCTTGTGGACGTTGTGCGGGCTGCCACCCGAGATCGTGAAGTCGTCGCCGCCGATTGCCACCGGCCGCCCGTCGAGCTCGGCGAGGCCCATCACGTAGCCACCCGGCGTGAACCCGATGATGTTGCCCTCGTCGTCGTACTCCGGTCCGCCCATGAGCCCGCCCATCTCGATGAACGTGCCTGGGTCGGCCATCTTGGCGATACGTTCGCGCACGGTGTACCGACCGCCCTGGTGCTGGCGGTCGATGCGGTCGGGCCCGCCCATCTCGGCAGCGAGCTCCTTGAGGTATGCGATCTCGGCGATCGCATCCTCCCAGGACATCCCCGGCTTCCACGTCTCCCGATCTGGATCAACTGGCATTCGTGCGCTCCGATCACACCGCTAGGGCCGTGCACGCGACTGTGTCGACGACCGCAGAGCGTGCTCCATCCAGTGCCCCTACGAATGTATGAGGCGCAGACGGCCCATGCCGCAGTTCGATGTGTAGAATTGAGAACAATATACACATAACTCATTTTGCGCATATCGGCAAACATGCAGGCAGCTACGACCAAGGCGCGGGAGGCCAGACATGCGCACGAACATCGAGATAGATGACGAGCTGATGGCGGCGGCCATGGGCGAGGGTGGCTTCCGCACCAAACGGGCGGCCGTCGAGGCAGGGCTGCGCCTGCTGGTTCAGACGAGAGCACAAGGCAGTATCCGGGCCTTGCGGGGCAAGCTCGGCTGGGAGGGGTCACTCGACGAGATGCGCACTGATCGATGATCGTCGTCGACTCATCGGTCTGGATCGATTTCTTCAACGGGGCCGGCACTCGCCAGACCGACCTGCTGGATCAGTTGCTCGGCAGCCGACCGATCCTCACCGGCGATCTGATTCTCGCCGAGGTCCTGCAAGGATTCCGGGACGAGGACGACCTCCGCAACGCCCGAGCGGCGATGGACACGCTGATCTTCGAGCCGATGGTCGGACGGCAAATCGCCATCGCCAGCGCGCACAACCACCGGACGCTGCGCGCGAGGGGGATCACGCCCCGCAAGACCATCGACATGCTGATCGCCACGTTCT
Organism: Candidatus Poriferisodalis multihospitum; assembly: GCF_028283155.1. NCBI lineage: Bacteria > Bacillati > Actinomycetota > Acidimicrobiia > Acidimicrobiales > Candidatus Poriferisodalaceae > Candidatus Poriferisodalis > Candidatus Poriferisodalis multihospitum. Next base: position 27,227 of record NZ_JAPYOK010000094.1, read on the forward strand.
GCATTGAGAACGGTCACCAGCTCTTGCATGCAGACCGTGACTTCGAACCCATGTCCGACCATCTCGGGCTGATGGTGCTCTAGCGGCCCGAAGTCACATCGGAAGCGTGCCCTCGACCGACCGCAACGCACGCTTGCGCTCGGCGACGTCGGGGAGGATCGTCTCGACGAGCGCCCAGAACGCCGGTCCATGGTTCCGTTCGGTCAGGTGCGCGAGCTCGTGGACCACCACGTAGTCCAACAGTCGAGGGGCGAGCATCACGAGCCGCCAGTTGAACCTGAGCCGGCCGTCCGCGGCGCAGCTCCCCCATCGCTTGCGCTGATCTCCAATGTGGATCTCCGGCATGGAGTTACGTCCGAGATCGGGCCACCAGCGGTCAACGCTCGTCGTGACGTGCTCACACGCACGCAGCCAGTACCACTCGGCGACTGTGCTGCGAACTCGTCCCGCGGCATTCGCTTCATCGGTCTCCAGAGGCAGGAACACCTGCAATTCCCACGGCCGGAAGCGCACGTCGACATCGGCGACGCCCCCGTTGCCGACGACCACGTTCACTTGCCGGCCGAGATATGGAACCGAGCTCGGAATCTCGCACGGCGCCGGCGATGCGCGCGGTGCCGCAGTGTGCGCGAGTATCCAATGCGCCTTGTTGCGGACGAAGGCCGCTACCTCCTCAGAAGGCGTGATTGCAGGCACCGCGACGCGGACGCCGCTGGGTCCAGCAGAGATCTCCATCGTCTTGTGCCGGCGCGTGCTGCGCTTGATCTCGTAGTCGATCACGGCATCGCCGAATCGAATCCAGTCATGTTCGGTGAATTCCATCCCACGATCCTGACCGCGGGGTGTCACATCACCCGGTTCGTTTTCCGATGGCACTACCGCCCGCAGCAGCAGGCCGATGGGCCGATGGCTGTGTGGGCGTATTCGTGTCACAGCCCCCATTTAGTTTGAACGCATGTTCTCACACGTGCAGCAGGCGCTCGATTGCCTCGCAGCAGCGCTCGACTGTGTCGATACGGCGCCTACGGGTGAATTGCGCCGCACGCTTGGGCTGGCGAAGTCGCTGCGCTCGCGTGTCGAGTTGCTCGAGACCAAGGCTGCGTCGGTGGTCGCGCAGCGAGAGCGTCACGGCGACGGCGGCGCAGGGTTGCTGAACCAGGTCGGCGGGCGGTCTCGCGCCGATGCTGCCCGCAACGCGCGCACCGAGGCCGAGCTGGCTGAGCTGCCGGTGGCCCGTTCAGGCGTCGCTGAAGGAGAAATCAGCTTCGCGAACGCCGCCAAGCTCGCTCAGGCGGCGCGCAAGACCAGCGCCGACGCCGTGCAGGCAGATGCCGATCTGGTGCAGATGGCCAAGACGCTCCCCGACGACGAGTTCGCCCAGGCCGCTCAGCGCTGGGCCATCCAGCATCAAAGCGCCGACGATCTCGCCGTGCAGCATCGGCGCAACCGGCGCAACCGCCATGTGCGGTTCTGGAACGGCGAGGACGGATCTGTGCAGATGCGCGGTTCGTTCGATGCCGAGATGGGCGCCCGCATCCAGGGGCGCCTTCGCCGTCAGGCTGAATTGCTTCGCCAAGCAGACCGCCGACGCCAGACGCACTCGCAGCCCCCGGGGACAACCTGTGACGGTGGTGACAGCGACGCTGGCTCCGTGCCTGAAGCGGCCGTGCGCACTCGCGACCAGCGCATGGCCGACGCCCTCGACACACTCCTCGCCACCAGCGCTGAGCCAGACGGCGACGCCGAGCCGGCATCAGAGACCATGCCGTCCTCTCCGGCCGGCAGCAAGGCAGCCGAGATCATCGTGCGCTCCGACCTGGCCGCATTCGTCGGCACGCCCGGCGGCATCGCCGAGATCTGCGGCGGCGGCCCGATCCCACCCAGCACCGTGGCGAGGCTGGCGTGCAACTCCGACGTGTGGATCGAGATCTTCGGCGACAACCTCACACCGCTGTATGAGACCGTCGCTAGCCGAGCACCCACCGCCGCACAACGACGCGCGCTGATCGCCCGCGACAGAGCGTGCATCGGTTGCGGGGAACCGCCCGGCGCTTGCGAGGCCCACCACATCACACCCTGCCAACGCGGTGGCAAGACCCGCCTCGACAACCTCGTGCTGGTGTGCTGGCGCTGCCACGACCTCATCCACGACCACAACTGGCAGGTGACCATCCGAGACGGCCGCTACCGGCTCGCTCCCCCCGACCCCGCATACCAAGCCGAGCCTGCCCCGCAGCGCAAACCCAAACACCCCGCACCGCTCCCGACGGGAGACGAGTCGCTGTGGGAAGACCCCGCGGCCTGAAAGCGGCCCGTGACGGGGTGCGGTGGCCGCAGTAAGTTGCGGCAGCGAGGTGCCGGGCTGTGCGGCGCCACTGAGCCTGACAGGGGATCACGATGGAACTGGGGCTGTTCACCATGCCGAGCCACCCGCCTGAGCGCGATCTGCGCGAGGGCTGGGAGTGGGATCTGCAGGTCATCGAGTGGGCCGACGAGTTCGGTTTCGGCGAAGCCTGGATCGGCGAGCACCATGCGGCCAAGTGGGAGCCGCATCCTGCACCGGACCTGCTGACGCTTGCGGCGCTGCAGCGCACCAAGAACATCCGCATCGGCCCCGGCGGCTTCCTGATGCCCTACTACCACCCTGCCGAGCTGGCTAACCGGATCTCGCTGCTCGACCACATCTCCGAGGGACGGCTCAACTTCGGTGTCGCCGCGAGCGGACTTCCCAGCGACTGGGAGATGTTCGGCGTGGACGGCATGGCCGGCGAGAACCGCGAGATGACCCAGGAGTCGGTGGAGTTCATCCTCAACCTCTGGAGCCAGGAACCCGGCTGGACCCACGAGGGCAAGCACTGGAAGGGCTCGGTGCCCCACGGCATGCCCGACATGGACCTCGTGCATCACCTTCGCCCGCTGCAGCAGCCCCATCCGCCGATCGGTGTGGCGGGGCTCAACTCACCCTCGCCGACGCTGGAGATGGCGGGCGAGAAAGGCTGGCTGCCGCTCAGCCTGAACCTGAACCCGCAGTACGTGAGCGGGCATTGGGATTCCTACGAGGCAGGTGCTCGCCGGGCAGGGCGGGAAGTCAGCCGCAGTGACTGGCGGATGGTGCGCGAAGTCTTCGTCGCACCGACCGATGAGGAGGCCTGGGAGCTGTCCTACGGCGGGATGATGGGCCGGATGATGACCGAGTACTTCATCCCGCTGCTCGGCGCCTTCGACTTCCACAAGTTCCTCATTGACGAGCGCAACCCACCTGCCGACGGCGTCGTCACCGTGGAGTACTGCGCCCGCAACAACTGGTTCGTGGGCTCACCCGAGACGGTCGCCGCATCGATCGAGAAGGTCTACGCCGACGTCGGCGGGTTCGGCCATCTGCTGCTGTTCTGTTTCGACTACTCCGAGGCACCCGAGGCGTGGCGCCGCTCGATGGACCTGCTGGCCAACGACGTGATGCCGCGGGTGGCACACCTCACCGGAGACTGAACCTGCGCGAACGCTGAATGCTGCCTCAGCCCGCCGAGTCCGGCGATTGGGGCGAATACAGTTGCACGACATGGTGTCGGCACCGCGCGCAGCGACTTCGCCAGCACTTCGTGCCGTTCGAGCTGAGGCCGAGGCGCTGGTCGATCTCGCCCGGCGCCGCATCTCCCAATACTCGGGCGTCGGCGCCCGAAGCGCGGCGCGACGGCCGCCGATCTGGCCTCCGGCTCCAGAGCTGCCCAAGGGCGACCCCCGTCTCGGACTGCGGGATCGCTGGTACCTGCTGGGTGTCGCAGACCTAGTGGGTGCCCAACCGGTGCCGACACGCCTCCTCGGAGAGGATTTGGTGGCGTGGCGCGACGGCGACGGCGAGGTCCGGTTGATGGCCGACCTGTGCCCGCACCGGGGCGCTCGGTTGTCGGTCGGCAATGTCGTCGGCGGGCAGCTGCAGTGCGCGTATCACCACTGGCGGTTCGACGGCGAGGGCCAGTGCACGTCGGTGCCGTCGCAGGGCGGCGCCTGCTCGCTGGCCGAGCGAACTCGCGTCAGCGTGAACTACCCCGTCAGCGAGCAGGCCGGCTATCTGTGGGCTTGGATCGGCGAGAGCGAGCCTGTGCCGCTCAGGCTTCCGGCTGAGTTCACCGACGGGCGCTACTCGACATTCCCCGAATCCGTGGAGTGGGGCGCCAACTGGATGCTCGGGCTGGAAAATCTCGTGGATCTGATGCATGCGCCGTTCCTGCACGCCCGCTCGATCACGCTCAACGAGGGGATCACCAACGACCGGGTGGTGGTCGACGACCACGACGACGGCTTCGAGGTCCGCCGCCGAGACCAAACGGGCACCAACTTCGATTGGATCGACATCCACACCGGCGCGCTCTCTTTTGTGCGTCTGGATATCCCGCTGCCGCCCAGTGCCGGGCCGGGCCCGCCGCTGCGGATACTGGGATTCCTGACGCCGCGTGACAATGCAGCGACGTTGGTGCACTTTCCCCGCTTCCGTGCGGTGTCGGGCCGCGAGCGTCGCATCTGGCGAACGCTGTACCGGCTGCGCCTGCGCGGCACTCATCTGCACGTGCTCAATCAGGACAAGGAGATGCTGGAGAGCCTGCGCACCGTCGAGGAAGCCCGCCGCGACGAGCATCTCGCGCAGGCCGACCGGCCCGTGGTACACCTGCGCCGGGCGCTCGAGCCGGCCTTCGCTGAGCAACGGCAGCGCTTCGGCCTCGAAGAGCCGCCACCCCCGGCGCCCATTGCCCTGGCTGACTGACACTGGACCCCACTTAACCTGCGACCGCCGACCACCACAGGACACCAACGATGAGCCAGACCACCGCCGACACGGCGCCTACAGCCGCAACTGCCGAGTTGGAGGCTCGGATCGACGACATGTGCGCCATGCGCGACACCCGTCGGGAGGATTGGGACACCCTGGCGTTCCAGACCAAGGCAGGCCCGCAGTACCGGCGCGCACAGATCCGCTACATCGGCTCGGGCGGCACCGGCAACCACGCGGGCGACGAACGGGCGCTGGCTGCAGAGCACTTCACGTTCTCCAACATGCTGCTGCCGCCGGGCGCCGAAGGTCCCGAGCACACCCATCACGACGTGGAAGAAGCGTTCTTCGTGCTCGAAGGCAAGCTCGAGGTGACGATTCACCACGGTGATGATTCGGCCAGCCGGCTGCTCGGCTACCGCGATCTCATCAAGATTCCGGCCGGCACTGCCCGGTCACTCCGCAACGTGGGTGAGACCGACGCATTGTTCGTGGTGATGCTGGGTGCGTCGAAGCCTCAGCTGCCCACCTATCCCCCGCACTCCCCCATGGCGGGGATCTCGCGGGACTAGAGGCTGAGCCGCCGCACGGCCAGCTCCAGCATGAGCCTGCACGGTCGCTGCGTCGTCGTCACCGGCGCCGGGCGCGGGCTCGGCGAGGCCATGGCGCATGCGATCGCGGCCGAGGACGGGTCGGTTGTCGTGGCCGAGTTGGTGCCCGAGCGCGGGGAGCAGGTCACGAGCGACATCAAGGCCGCCGGCGGTGCTGCCGAATTCGTCCCGACCGATGTGAGCGACGAGTCGTCGGTCGCCGATCTTTCTGCTCATGTCGCAGGCAGTGGCGGGCTCTGGGCTCTCGTGAACAACGCTGGCCTGGCCGATGCCGTGGGCGGCAAGACTTTCTGGGACATCACGCCTGATGAATGGGACCGGATTCACACCATCAATGCTCGAGGGCCGTGGCTGGTGAGTCGAGCGCTCGCCCCGCAGATGATCGGCACAGGCGAAGGCCGGATCGTCAATATCGCATCGGATGCGGCGCTGTACGGCTCGCCCCGCCTGGCGCACTACGTCGCCTCGAAGGGAGCGCTCATCGCCCTGACACGAGCGATGGCCCGTGAGCTGGGCGACCACGGCATCACCGTCAACGCTGTGGCACCGGGGTTGACCGAGGGGCCGTCGGCAGAGCGGATCCCCGCAGAACGCCACGCGCTGTACGCCGCCAACCGGGCCATCACGCGACCCCAGCAGCCAGATGACGTCGTGGGCGCTGTCAATTTCCTGCTGTCGGACGAAGCCGCCTACATCACCGGGCAGACGATCGTCGTCGACGGCGGCTTCGTGATGCCATGAGTGATGGTTCTCCTCGAAATGGCGGCGACTTGCTCGTCGAGGTGCTGAGGGCACTCGATGTCGACGCTGCGTTCGGCGTGGTGAGCGTGCACAACCTCCCCCTGGTCGATGCCCTGACTCATCAGCTGCGCTGGGTGCCTACCCGCAGCGAGGCGGCTGCCGTCAACGCCGCAGACGGCTACGCCCGCGTGAGGGGCACGCCTGGCTGCGCGGTGACCTCCACCGGCACCGGTGCAGCGAATGCAGCCGGCGCGCTTGTCGAAGCCCTGACCGCCGCCTCTCCGGTGCTGCACGTCACCGGCCAGATTCCCAGCGAGTACCTGGGATGCGGCCGTGGAGTGATTCATGAGACCCGTAACCAGCTCGGGATGCTGCAGGCCTGTTCAGTGTGGGCGGCAACTGTCGAGGCCGATGCCTCGGGGGCCTTCACTGCGGCCGCCAGGCGCTTGGGCCGCCACCCGCGCGGCCCGGTCAGCCTCGAGTGGCCGGTCGACCTGCAGTACGGCGAACCGGCCTCGTTCGAGGCAGGCGAGAACGGCGCAGCGTCGAGCTCGCCGAGTTCGCCCGAAGTGCCCGGACCTGACGAGGGTGCACTGGATCGGGCCGCCGAGCTCGTCGCTGCTGCGGAACGGCCGCTGGTGTGGGCGGGAGGCGGCGCTGTCGGTGCCAGCACGCAGGTCGATGACCTGCTGCGCCGGACCGGAGCTGGCCTGTTCACCTCCAACGCGGGCCGGGGCGTGCTGCCCGAGACCGATGCACGGGTCATCGGAAACTTCGCGGCCTCGGCGGCGGGCGCCGAATTGCTCGACCATGCCGACCTGCTGATATCGGTCGGCACCCACTTCCGTTCCAACGAGACGCGCAGCTACCGGCTCGCGGTGCCGCAAATCCACATCCAGATCGACGTCGACCCCGCTGCCGTCGGGCGGGTGTACCCGGCCGATATCGGGATCGTGGGCGACGCCTGTGTCGTGCTCGATGCGCTCGGCCAGCGACTGGTGGGCGGAGCGACAGCAGCGCAGCCTTCTTGGACCGCTGCGATCGCCGCTGCCCGAGACCACTGCCGGGCGCAGCTAAGCCGCGACATCGGGCCATATTCGGAGATCTGCGCCATCATGGCGAGCACCCTCAGCGATGAGGCGCCTCGTGTCCGCGACATCACCATCCCGAACAGCTCCTGGGGCAACCGCCTGCTGCCGATCATCGATTCGGCCAGCAACGTGGTGCCCCGCGGCGGCGGCATCGGTCAGGCTGTGGGCATGTCCATCGGCACTGCTGTCGCCCGCCCCGACGAGCCGACGATGGTGATGATCGGCGACGGCGGGCTCGCGCCGCAGATAGGAGAGTTGGCCACCCTCGCCCAGGAGAACCTGCCGGTCACCGTCGTGGTCTTCGACGACGGCGGCTATGGCGTGCTGCGCAACACCCAAGACCAGCACCTGGGCCGACGCTCAGGCGTCGACTTGCTGGCCCCTGATCTGGCTTCGGTGGCAAGTGCGTTCGATCTGGGCTATTGCGATGCGACGACGCCCCACGACTTCGCCCGTGCGTTCGAAGCAGCCATGAACGCGGGAAGCCCGCAGCTGATCCGGGTGGACTGCGAGACACTCGGACCGATGCCGACGCCATTCGTGCCGCCGGTCGAGATGCCATCGGCAGACCGATGACCATTCCCCTCACCGCCCCATGTCGAGACACGCTGCGATGACTGTGGAGCCAGAACTGGCAGCGGATCCGTCGAGGAGCGGGCTGATCTCGCGCAGCCACCTCGGCATCGAGCCGTTCGCACTGGCCCGGCCGGCGTCACTGGCCGAAGCTGCGGCCAATGTGGTCAACGGCGCGTGGGCACACGCTGGCGGCATCGACGTTGCACAGCGCCTGCGAGACGGCGGGCAGGCGCCAGCCCTCGTTCCCTTGCGCCAAGCCGGTCGAGGCTCCGGCAGCGATTTGGATGTGCTCACCGATATCTCGCTGCGTGACGGCGCGCTGTTCATCGGCGCGGCGGTCACCCACGCCCGCATCGAATCCGACGCGCTGGTGCGAGCCCATCGCCCTGATCTGGCTGCCGCGTGGCGGACAATCGGCAACGTGCGCATCCGCACTGCTGGCACCGTCGGCGGCAATCTCATGTCGCTCAACCCCGGCTACGACGCCGCGCCGATCCTTGCAGCGGCCGGCGCCGAACTGGTCTTCGTCGATCCCGACGGCGGCGAGCAGCGCTGTTCGGTTGCCGATCGGGTCGCGGGCAGGCTGCTGGTGGGCTGCCAGGTGCCGCTTGAAGGCCGTGTCGTCTTCGACCGATCGCTCAAGCCGGTCGCTTCGGTGGCCGTTGGCAACCGGCATGCGGCTATCGGCTGCGCGTACCGCGATGTCGAGGTCATCGAGCTTGACATCGGCGCCGATGGAACCGTCGATCTCGATGCCCTGCGTGCCGGGTTGGACCCACTCGGCGAACCGCTGGACAACGCCGATGCCTCATCCGGATACCGGCGACGTGTCATCGAGGTACTCATCGAGCGCTGCGCTCAAGCACACGCCAGAGGCGGCTCGGCGAGTGCCGGATCTGGCGGCGGAGAGCCATCGGCCACCGACCTGCCCCGGCGCCCGAACGCCGTGCCAGCAGGGCCACGCGACCAAGCCGCTGCACTACCGGACGACAGCCATGCGGCTGGCGACGCCGGATCGGTCGAACTTCAACTGCACCTGAACGGCGAGCCGTTCGAAGCGGCTGCGCCGGCATCGGAGATGTTGGTCGAGACGATCCGCAGTCGGGCTGGCCTCGGCGGTACACGCGTCGGCTGCGATCAGGCTGTCTGCGGTGCCTGCACGGTGCTGGTCGACGGTCTGCCCACGGCGTCGTGCTCCACGTTCGCCTGGCAGGCCGCCGGCTGCGACATCCACACAATCGAAGCGGCCAATGAATCCCCAAGCGTCGAGCCGGCGGGAAGCCTGCCCGCTGTCATGCGCGCGGTGCAGCAGACGTTCGCCACCGCCAGCGCATTCCAGTGCGGCTACTGCACACCTGGCCTGATCCTGACCGCCAGCTCACTGCTGGCACACGATCAGGAGCCCGATCGCAGCACGATCGTGGACTGGCTCGATTCGAACATCTGCCGCTGCACCGGCTATCTGATGGTGATCGAAGCCGTCGAGGCAGCAGGAGCTGCACTGCGCAGCCGCAGCGACGCACACCCCGAACCAGCGCCATGACTCGGTCGGACGCGTCGCTCAAGGTCTCAGGCACTGCGCCGTACGCCGTCGACGTGGCACTAGCGGGGATGCTGCACGCCAAAGTGCTCCGCTCGCCCCATGCCCATGCGCTCGTCACCCGCATCGACACCACCGCCGCCGAACAGGCTCCCGGTGTGCGGGCAGTGCTCACCCGCCGTGACCTGCTCGAGGGTGAGCACCGTGATCGCTGGGCTGCCGGTGATGTCCAGCACCGCCCATCGAATGCGCCTCTCGTGGCCTCGCACAGCTACGGCTACTTCATCAAGGACCAGCCGGTCCTTGCGCTTGAGCGCGTCCGCTGCATCGGCGACCCGGTAGTCGCCATCGCTGCAGAGACCGAGCTCGACGCGGCCAGAGCGCTGTCGCTGGTGCAGGTCGCCTACGAGCCACTGCCGGCGGTCACGAACTTCGACGAGGCGCTGGCGCCCGGCGCACCGGAGATCTTCCCCGAGGCACCCTTGGGGATGACGCCCGCCTACGGCCAGGGCGCGAGCGGCGGTGCCCGGCAGCGCCCCAATGTCTGTTACCGCTTCGGCTACGAGACCGGTGATCCAGCAGCCTTCGAAGGCTGCGACCACGTCTTCACCGACGTCTTCGCGTTCGACGGTCGCCAGCAGCATCTTCACCTCGAACCGTTCGTCGCGGTGGCCAGGTGGTCGGCGCAGGTGACCGGCGACGACAGCCGGCTGGAACTGTGGTCGAGTTGCCAGAACCCCTTCCCGGTCCGCAAGGAGATGGCACGCCTGCTGGGCATCGGCGAGCAGCGGGTGCGCATGCATGTCGGTTATCTCGGCGGGGGTTTCGGGGCCAAGAACGGCTGCAAGACCGAGCCCATCGCCGCGCTGCTGGCGCTCAAGGCCGGCGCGCCGGTGCGCTATTGCCTGACGCTCGACGAGGGCTTCTGGACGATGCGCCAGCACAACGCCCGCCTGACGCTTCGCACCGGCGTCATGGCCGACGGCACGCTGGTGGCGCGTGACGCCGTGGTGCTGCTCGATGCCGGCGCGTACGCAGACGCCAGCCCGCTCGTGGCCGAGAAGGCCGGCTACCGCGTCGCCGGGCCGTACCGGTGGCAGCACATCCGCTCGGTCACCGACGCCGTGCTCACCAACACCACGCCTGCCGGACCGTTCAGGGGATTCGGAGGCACGCAGGCCAACTTCGCCTGCGAGAGCCAGATCGACATGATCGCTGACCGGCTCGGCATGGATCCGGTGGAGTTGCGCCGTCGCAACCTGATCCGTCTCGGCGAGCCGTACGTGCCGGGCGAGTCAGCCATGGACTCCGATCTCGTCGAGGGTCTCGATCTGGTGGCGTCGCACATCGGTATGGGCAGCCCTCGCCCGGCAGGGAGGGGTCGCGGTGTCGCCGTGGGCTTCAAAGACTCAGGAGGAGTGAACAAGCCGGCTCAGGCCCGGGTCAAGGTGGCCACCTCGGGCGACGCCTGGGTGCAGTGCGGCACCGTCGAGATGGGCCAGGGCTCCCAAACCGCCCTGCGGGAGGTCGCAGCACGCGTGCTCGGCGTGAGCCGCGAGCGGGTCCACTGGTCAGACATAGACACCGACCACACGCCATTCGATCAGGGCACCAACGCGTCTTCGGCGATCTCAGTGATGGGACAGGCGGTGCAGAAGGCCACCGAAGCTGCCCGACTGCGCGTCCTGCAGTTCTCGGCGACGGCGCTGGACGTCCCGGTCGAGCGGGTCGACTTCCGGGACGGCTTCGTGGTCGTCACACCTCCCGACGGCTCGGGCGAGGTTGAGCGCCGCCCACTCGCCCCGCTGGTCATGGGCTTCTACGGCGGCACCGGGTACGAGTTCACTGGCGAGGGCTTCTTCAAAGCGCCCACCGACCATCGGGCCCCGCTGGAATCGCCGTGCGTGTCGTGGGAGTACGGCTGGGGCGCAGCGGAGGTGTCGGTGGATGCCGAGACTGGGGCCATCACGGTGCACCGCTTGGTGGTTTCAGGCGATGCCGGCGCTGTATTGCACGAAGGTGCCTGCCGGGGGCAGGACGAAGGCGCCTCGATCATGGGGCTCGGCGGTGCACTGTTCGAGACCATGCGCTTCGACGGTCCCGTGCTCACCAACGGCAGGCTCGTCGACTACCGGGTGCCCCGAGCCAGCGACCTTCCGGCGGAATTCGTGTCGATCACCCAAGAACAGGGCCACGGCCCGGGGCCGTTCGGTTCGAAAGGCTTGGGCGAGGGAGCGATGCTGCCGATCGCGTCGGCCATCGCCAATGCCGTCGCCGATGCCACCGGAGCTCGCGTCACATCCATGCCCCTGACTCCAGAGACCGTGCTCGCCGCACTGGACGGAATACGGGGCGAGCAATGAGCCCCGACTCGCAACCGGGGAGATGGGCGATCACCCACCTGCGCCACATCTCGCTTCGCTGCGCTGCGTTCGACGAGAGCGTCGACTACTACGCCGGACCGTGGGGCTTGCAGCGGCTCGCCGATTCCGATGACGACACCGCGGTACTGCGGGCAACAGGCCCGGAGCATCACGTGCTTGAGCTGCAACGAGCAGGTCGCAATGGCATCGACCACATCGGCTTGGGACTAGCCGATGACCGTGCCGTCGACGCTGCGGCAGCCGGGCTGGCAGAACGCAGCGTGCGACTGCTGAGCGAACCCGCGAAGTTGGATCATCCCGGCGGCGGCTATGGATTCAGGATTGCGGATCCAGAAGGGCGTGTCATCGAGCTAGCCGCTCGCACCGAAGCCGTTGCGCCGTTCGACGCTGATTCCACACCGGTCAAGCTCGCACATGTTGTGCTCAACACGGCAGACATCGAAGCGCTGTGCACCTGGTGGTGCGACGTGCTGGGTTTCCGGGTCAGCGACTGGAGCGAACGCCAGATGGTGTTCCTGCGCTGCAACACCGACCATCACTCCATTGCGTTCAACCGGGCAGAGTGGGTCTCGCTCAACCACGTGGCGTATGAAGTGCCGTCGCTGGATGCCTACATGGCATCGCTGGGGCGGCTCAACCGCGCCGGACACACCGTCGGCTGGGGCCCCGGACGCCACGGACCGGGCAACAACGCGTTCGGCTATTTCGTCGACCCCGCCGGCACCGTTCCCGAGATCACCGCCGAAGTCCAGCAAGTCGACGAAGCCACGTGGGTGCCTCGCACATGGCCCCGCACGCCCGAGCTGTCCGACCGCTGGGGCACGGCCGGCCCACCCTCGGCCGAGATGCGCCAGCACATGGCCGGAGCGCCCGACTAGCCATCGGGGCTGCGCAGCCGGGTCCTCGGCTAACCGAGCTGCTGTAGGGAAACGGCTGCGCTGTCGACAGCTTCCTGGGAACTGCCGATCAACACGATCGCCGAGCAGTGGACGCCGGCCGCAGGAACTATGCGCCAACTCCGGCCGACAGCCTGCACCTCATGGCAACATCCGTCAGGGCTCGCGAACCACCCTTTCGTCCGTAGCAGCGAGGCTGGCGACGATTCGAACCAGCGGGCAACGTCGGCCACCTGCCACGGCCTTGTTGGTGCCACGACTGCAGTCGCCACCTCGAAGGGGTGCTCGCCCACGTCGGCTGGAAAGGTTGCTCCACGCAACGCTGCACCGATCAGCAACCGGGGATCGATGCGGCCATGTACCGCGGGAACGACCATGCGGCCCGGAGCAAGCTGGCCGAGTCGCTCCGTCAGGACTGCAACTTCTTCGCCTTCTACTTGGTCAACCTTCGACAGCACCACCAAGTGCGCCACGTCGATCTGACGACGCACGGCGGGTCCGATGCGCGGGTCGTTCAACTGGGAGGCCAGCTGCTGCGCGTCCACCACGGCCACGACACCGTCGAGCATGCAGCCCGCAGCCCCCTCGACGGCCAATGCCAGCGTGGCTGGGTCGGCAACTCCGCTGGCTTCCACCACGATGGCATCGCTCGTTTGCGAGACGGCCAGCCCTTCCAGTGTCTCAGCAAGGTCGTCCACCAGTGCACAGCATGCGCAGCCGTTGGTGAGTTCGACCCGGCCGGGCGCTCGTGACGCAACCTGCAGTCCCTCGATGGCCGCGGCGTCGATGTTCACGGGCCCGATGTCGTTCACCACCGCAGCAATGTGCAACCCGGCCGGCTCGGCGAGCAGCTGCCGCAGCACCGTGGTCTTGCCGCTGCCAAGGAAGCCCGTCAGCACCGTGACACCGACAGCGTCTCCACCACTGTCGCCGTGCCGCCGCCGTGCCGCCGCGATCGAGCCGACGGTGGCCTGCCATGCGGCGTCGATCTGGTTCATCAGTACAACCGGGGCACGATGCGCCACGGCACTTTGCTGCGGTACCGCTCCCACAGCTCGCCGTACTTGGCTGCGCAGCGTCGGTCGTCGTCGCGTTCACGCGGCACCAGCAGCGCCACGTAGTACAGCGGGTACAGCCACGGCCAGATCACCGCAGGCTGCCCCAGGGCCAGCGCGAGGCCAGTCGCCATGGCGATCTCGCCCAGGTAGTTGACGTGCCGCGACAGACCCCAGAAGCCGCCTGCGAGCAGGCTGCGCTCGCCGTCGGACAGCGCCCGAGGGGCCAATCCCAGGAATAGCCGCTCGGGGTCTCGCTTGAATCTGTACTTCTGCATGTTCGCCCCGCGCGCCAGCGTCCATCCGAACAGGAACACGACGGCGGCCACCACCGCCAGCCAGACGGGCGCATGCGGGTGCGGACGATCTGCCACCGCCCACAGCCCGACGGCGTAGAAGTACGGGTACCAGCACAGGCAGCCCCACACGAGCTTGAAACCCACCCGTTCCGCGAAGAGGTCGTAGGTGTACAGGTGGACGTGCTCGAAGACCAGGTAGTCGCACACGAACCAGCTGAACAGCACCACATACAGCACGACTCCCGGTGACACGTCATCGGGGTACGTCTCGAAGTGGTGGGCGGCGAACGAGAGAAGGTTGAGCTCGAGCAGCGTCGCGCCCGCCAGATACAGGTACATCTTGGCGTCGGCGCGGCCGCCGAACGGCTGGGGGTTGGCGCGGCGGCCGAGATAGAACTCAGCGAGCGGCCGCTTTCCCCCTGACGGCGCCCCTGGAACCACCGCGGCCGATGCCAGCAGTCCCAGCGCCACCGCCCCTGCCGTCCCCGACCAGCGATGGTGCCACAACCAGTCCCAGGCAATGACGCCGCTGGCACATCCGGCGCACCACAGCCCCACGGTGACCGCAAAGACCAGCAGGCCATTGATGCGGTAGCTCAGCGCCTCCCCGCTGCGTTCGTGGCGCGCGTAGCCGGTCACACGTCGCGCCGGCAGCACCAGATGCAGCACTCCGATGACAGCAAAGACGGCCCACGGAGCGAAGAAGCCCGCCAGAAAGTCCGTCACGTCACGTTTTCTGTGTTCCTGCCGATGAGGCGGACAGCGCCGCGACGGCTCAGCACGCGCCCCATGAGTACCGCTGTCATGCGGTTGACGAGTCCCGGCACGAAACGAGGCCCCCGGCTGAGTGCATCGAGGGTCTGGCGGGCGGCCTCCTGCGGGTTCAGCATGCCGGGCACCTTCTTGCCGAAGTTCTTCTCGTATCCCGGTGTGGGCATCGCTCCGGCGCAGCAGGCGACGACATCGATGCCCGCAGATCGCAGCTCGTACCACAGGCTTTCGGCGAGGTGCGTGTTGAACGCCTTGCTCGCTGCATAGACGGCGATGCGGGGCGTCCCTTGCAGGCCAGACAACGACGACATCAGCACCACTGCTCCGCGGCCCCGCCCGCACATCGCCGGTACCAGCGCCCGCACTGCCAGCATCGGGCCGCGCACATTGACATCTACCGCTCGGGTGATCTCAGGTTCGGAATTGTCCAGGAACGGGCCCAACGGCGCGAATGCCGCGTTGTACACGACGATTCCGACATCCAGGCCGTCGGCTGCGGTTGCGAGCCGCTCGACGAAGGCCGGATCGGCTAGATCGGCCACCACGCAGCGAACCACGATGCCGTGCGTGCCGCGGAGCTCGTCGGCGACTTCGGTGAGCAGCTGGCCCCGGCGTGCCACCAGCACCAGGTTCATGCCTCGGGTCGCCAACTCGGCTGCGAAGGCCGCTCCCAGACCCTCCGAAGCGCCGGCCACCACGGCCCATGCCCCGTATCTCTCCGGCAGGGAACGCACGCGTCGTTTCACGAGGTCGGCTCGCCTCCGAGCACCGTGTCGACCACGCCGATGTCTCGCAGCGCCATCGGATCAACTTCGTAGGGATCGTCGTCGAGCACGGTGAAGTCGGCCAGCTTGCCGGCCTCGATCGATCCCAGCCGGTCGTCGCGAGCCAGCACGTGGGCTGCGTCGATGGTGACCGCACGCAACGCCCGGTCCACTGAGATCCGCTCCCCCGGCGCCATCACGGTCTCACCGTCGGCGCCTACCCGGTTGACAGCGCACCACACGGCCAGCAGCGGCGACAGCGGCGTGACCACCAGGTTGAAGTCGCTGTGGAGCGCGAACGTGGCACCGGCCCGCTCCAGCGAGCCCAGCCGGGCCGTGGCCTCGCTGCGGTCCGGACCGAAACCGTGATCGGCGTGCAGCTGCGCACGGAAGTGCACGAAGTAGATGTTCACGCTGGCCAGCCCGCCGAGTGCTGCGAGACGCTTCGCCTGCGCCGGCGTCGAGATGCAGTAGTGCTCGATGGTGAAGCGATGGTCGAAGCGCGGTCGTGCGGCCTGCAGTGCAGCCAGCGTGTCCAGCGTCATGTCAACCGTGCGGTCGCCGTTGGCGTGCGAGTGGATCTGCACCCCCGCCTGCCAGAACGGTCGCATCCGCTCCACCATGTCCTCCCACGGCACCTCGCCGGTGTGGGCGGTGTCTTCGTCGAGGTATCCGGGCGAGTTCATCACCAGCGTCATCGACGGGTACGAGCCGTCGTTCACGTACTTCACCCCGTGGGTATTGAGCCGGTCGTCGCCCTCGGCCCTCTTGGAAGCCAGGAAGTCGAGCATCTCGGCGCCGTAGGTGCGCACCAGTTTCGGCTCGAAGGGGATCATGTAGATGCGCAGCGGGAACGTGCCCGCGGCAATGGCCGCTGCGTGATCGTCCCACTCGGGCTCGAACCCGTCGGCCATCCCCCACACCAGGTCCGCCGTGGTCGTGACCCCCGCGGCACGGGCGACCGCTCCCATGCGATCGATGGCAGCCCGGCCGGTGCCCGGCCCGAAGATCGACGCCGCGACGGGTCGATTGGCCCGCGCGGTCGCCTCGGTCTCCACGAACCAGCCGTTCAGCCGGCCGTCGGCGTAGCGGCCTAAGCCGTGACCGATCGAGTCGTCGTCCACCCCGATCAGCTCAAGCATCGGGGAGTTGGCATAGACGATGTGCGGCGCGTAGGCGCAGACCCACAGCGGCACGGTGTCGCTGATCTCGTCGAGCATGTCGCGGTCGAGGTGGCCGTCCTGGCTGGCGGGGTCGTAGCCCCATGCAGTCAGCGGCTTGCTGGGATCGGCATGCTCGGCGGCCAGCGCCCGGAGCTGGTGCAGCACCGCGTCACGGCTCGGCAGCCCCTTGCGGATGCCGGTCGGCGAGGCCGAATCAATGGGGCCGACGTAGTGCAGCCCCATGTAGGTGCCGCTCAGCCGCAGGTGGGTATGCGGGTCGATGAAGCCCGGAAAGATGATGTTGTCGGCATATCGGTCGTCGACGTCGTAGGGGTAGCGCCGCAACCACGGCTGCATCGACTCCATCGAGCCCACCGACACGATGCGCCCGTCTGCAACGGCGACGGCGTTGCCACGGGGCCTGCCCGGGTCCATCGTGTGGATCCGGGCCGCCGGGTACACCGTGATGTGCTCCATGCGCCACCCCGCTCGTGCTGTGGGCATCCCGCCCGGTTCTAGTTCAGCGCACCGACGAGATGAAGGCTTCCAGTGCGGCGATGTGCTCGGCCGTGTTCTGCAGGTCGGCAGCCGGATTGCCGCCCCACTCGCAGGTCGTGCTCTGGCAGTTGATCGAGAAGTGGCTGAAACCCGCAATCCGGGCGTCGTCGACGAGCGCCGTCCAACGGTCCGCCCCGATGCCGTAGTTGGCTTCGCCCTCCAGCGCAAAGTCGGCCGGATCACGCCCCTGTTCGGCGAGCATCTCCCGCAACCGTTCCGCGAGTGCCACCGTGTCAGGCCCCGAATCGCCGAAGGTGAAACCGTCGCCCAAGCGTGCAGCGCGCCGCAACGCTGCCGGCGTGTAGCCGCCGAACCAGATCGGGATGCGCCGCGCAGGACGGGGCTGGATGCCGGCCCGGTCGATGCGGTGGAACTCGCTCGTGTAGTCGATGACGTCGTTCTCCCACAGCGCCCGGATGACAGCGATCTGGTCGTCCAGCAGCGCGCCGCGCCGCTCCCAGTCGGCGCCAAGCGACTCGTATTCGACGTAGTTCCAGCCCGAGCCCACGCCCAAACGAAAGCGCCCGCCGGACAGCATGTCGACTTCGGCCGCCTGCTTGGCCACCAGTGCAGCCTGTCGCTGCGGCAGGATGATGATCCCGGTTTCCAACTCGATCGTGCTGGTGACACCGGCCAGATAACCGAAGAGCACGAATGGCTCGTGGAAGTCGTCGCGCTCGGTGTAAGGCCCCCAGAAAGCCGGCTCGCGTCCGGCGTGCTCAGCGCCGAGCACATGGTCATAGGTCACGATGTGGGAGTAGCCGAGCGACTCGGCCGCCTGTGCCCAGTCGCGCACGGCCAGCGGATCAGCGCCGATCTCGCACGTCGGCAGGACGGCGCCGAACTTCATGGGCTCGTTGCTTCGCCGGCTCAGCTCAGGATGCGGATGGGCACGCTGCGGGGACCGCGTATCGGGCCCACCGACCACTTCACCTCGTCGGGCTCGACGGCGAGCTCGAAGTTCGGGTAGCGCTCCAGCCAGGCGGTGAGCCCCACTCGCAGCTCCATCCGCGCCAGGTTCGAGCCCAGGCACCGGTGCACCCCCACCCCGAACGCCATATGCCGGTTGTTCTGGCGGTCCAGGATCAACTCGTCGGGATTCTCGAAGTAATCCGGGTCGCGATTCGCCGACGGGTACGACAGCAGCACACGGCGGCCGCCCGACACGGGGCAGCCCGCGATGTCGGCATCCTCGGTGATGTACCGCGCAATCGTGACAGGGCTGTAGTAGCGCAGGAACTCCTCGATGGCCGTGGGCATCAGCTCAGGCTCGTTCACCAGCCGCTCGAGGTCGTCTGGGTGGGATCCGAGGTGAAACAGCATCGAGCCCAGCGTCGACCACGTCGTGTCGATGCCACCGAGCATCAGCACGAATAGCGCACCGATGCGTTCCTTGCGTCCGAACGGGCGTGTGCTGCCGTCGGGCATCTCTGCTTCCGCATTCAGCACCATCGTCACGAGATCGTCAGGCGCGCCGTCGCCCATCGCCTCACGATCCGCCAGCTGACTGGCGAAGAACTCCTGAACCTCGCTGGAAGCCTTGCGGGCGATGTCCAGGTCGATCTGGCCCTCTTTGAGCATCCCGTCCACCCATTGCCGGAACGTCGGGCCCATCTCGGCTGAAACGCCGAACAGGTGGCCCATGACTTCGACAGGCAACAACTGCGCGAAGTCGAGAGCGCCATCCACCAGCTTGCGATCGCCCATGTCGTCGAGCAGGCGCTCGGCCATGGCGACGACTGTCGGCTCCAGCTCATCGGTGGCCTTCGGGCTGAACGACGGGAGCAGCGGCCGGCGCACCGGGCCGTGCTCGGGCGGATCCAGCGTGATCGGAGACAGATCCAGCTTGATGTTGTCCGGGTGATTGGTGTTGACCGCGGTGATGCAATTCGAGAAGGTGTCGGTGGCACGGGCGGTCTCGACGATGTCGTCGTGACGGGTCACCAGGTACGCGCCGTAGAAACGCTCGGTCTGGGCCACCGGGCAGCGCTCTCGCAGGTCGGCCAGGATCTCAGGTCCCTGCGCGGCCCACTCCTCGCTGAGATGGTCAAAGTCTGTTGCCCAGTCGGTGACAGGTGGTCGTTCTGACATGTCGGTCGGCGCTCCACTCCCGGCAGCCGTCGCGGAATCGTGACGGTACGCACGGACGCTGCGAGCTATCCGCACAGGTGTCGATGGTATTCCGCCCGTGGATCGCTGCGCCGGAGTTCCCGGGCGACGGGCACGGCGCACAGATTCTCCGTGCGCTCGGCACGACGCGCGACTGCTGCGTCGGTTCAGCATGACGCAGGGCCGCTGCGTCGATTCGACACGGCGCGTACCGTGGTGACGTGCCGCTCGACGTCATCGGGATGATCGGCGTATCGCCGCCCAAGGACGACTCGACCGTGCACGTCATCGAGGGCGGGCTGTCCCGCCAGTTCCTCGAGGACTTCAGCCGTGCGCACGACGAGGCCGGCTTCGACCTGGTGCTGGTGGGCTACACCTCCACTTCGGCCGACGGATGGTCGGTGGCTACCCACGCGGCCTCGGTCACCGAACGCCTCGGCTACTTGGTCGCGCATCGTCCGGGTTTCGTCGCCCCCACACTGGCAGCGCGCAAAGCGGCCACGTTCGACCAGCTCAGCGGCGGGCGCTTCGCACTGCACATCATCGCCGGCGCCAGCGACAAGGACAATCAGCGTGACGGCGACTACCTGCCGAAGGCCGAGCGCTACGCCCGTGCCGGCGAGTACATCGACGTGATGCGCCGCACCTGGACGTCAACCGAACCGTTCGACCACGACGGGCCGTACTACCGATTCAGCAACGTGCGTGCCGACGTGCAGCCGGTGCAGCAGCCGTCGCCGCCGATCTTCTTCGGGGGTTCCAGCGAGGAAGCGCTGGAAATGGGCGCACAGCGCTGCGACGTGTACGCCATCTACGCGGAGCCACGTGCCGCTGTGGCCGAACGGTTCGACGACTTCCGCCGCCGGGCCGCTGCGCACGGACGCACGCCGCGGTTCTCGATCAGCGTGCGGCCCATCCTCGGCGACACCGAAGGCGAGGCGTGGGACCGGGCCCATCGGATATTGGAAGGCATCGAGGCTGCCGGCACCGACAAGCTCACCGTGGCGGGCAGTCACCGGGGCAAGCCGTACGACCATGGCGGCGAGCGGATGCTGGGTTATGCCGCAACCAGTGATGTGCACGACGAGCGGCTCTGGCTCAAGATCGCCGAGGCCACAGGTGCTCCCGGCAACACCTCGTGCCTCGTCGGGACACCGGAACAGGTGGCCGATGCGATCCTGCGCTACTACCGGCTCGGAATACCAGCGAGCGGCGGTGTGAGCGATGTGGGCTACGTGCTGATCCGGGGCTTCGACCCCTTCAACGACGCCGTCGACTTCGGCCACGAGCTCATCCCCCGGATCAAGCAGGGCGCGGCCGAGCTCGATGCGTCTTCGATCCGCACCGAAGACGCTGACATCACCAGCGAGACTGCCCTGGCCGCTGCCGACTGACACACTGCATTGCCCTCGCCGGCGATGTCACCGATGGGAGAAAACCATGCTCGATTTGGACCTGACCGGACGTACGGCAGTGGTCACCGGCGCCAGCAAGGGCATCGGCGAGGCATCGGTCACGCTGCTCGCTGACCACGGCGCCGCCGTGGCGTTCTGCGCCCGTGGCGCCGACGCAGTGGACGCCCTGGCTGCATACTCGCCGCCGTCGGGTTCCGGCTCGGTGCGTGGCTACACCGCGGACATGTCCGATGCCGACGCCACGCAGGCATTCCTGGAGGCGGCCACGGCCGATGTGGGACCTGCCGACATCCTCGTCAACAACGTGGGCGCCTCGCCGTCGCGGAACTTCCTGTACATGTCCGACGACGACTGGACCGACCTGCACCAGCTCAATCTCATGTCGGCCGTGCGCTGCACGCGGTTCTGCCTGCCGCACATGCGCAAGCAGAAGTGGGGTCGGGTCATCATGATCGCCACTGGCGCCGCCTTCTCCCCCAACGCAGCGCTCATCGACTACGCCGCCACCAAGGCCGCCATGGTGGCCACCGCCAAGGCGCTGGCCGGCAAGTACGGCGCCGACAACGTGCTCACCAACACGGTCATCCCCGGGCTCATCCGCACCGACATGTGGGAACGGGCGGCGGCCGAGATCGCAGAGGCGAACAACACCGACGCCGAGGCGATCTTCGCCCGCAACTCCACCGGCGTGCCCCAGGGGCGTTACGGCACGGCAGAGGAGGTGGCAGCCGGCGTGGTCTTCCTGGCGTCGAGCGCCGCCAACTACATCAATGGCACCTGCCTGACGATCGACGGCGGGGTCGGCACACACGTCTGAGCCGGCAGTGATCGACGGCAAGGGCCGCCACCTGCCGCGGCTCTGAAACATCGCACGTCCACGGGCTAGCTTTCGGGGCGCACAGGCGCTGTACGGCTCGGCGCCAACCTCGCCCCACCTCACCGACGAAACGGGAGCACCGACATGGCGCACGCCTACACCGACAAGGGCCTCGAGATGCAGGAGGCCGTGAAGTCGTTCATGGACGACCACATCTACCCCAACGAGGAGGAGTACAACGAGCAGTACGAAGAGCTCGTAGCCGCCGGGCAAGTGCACGCCACCCCGGCAATCATGGAGAAGCTCAAGGCGGCGGCGCGCGAACGCGGCCTGTGGAACCTGTTCATCCCCCACCTCGACCCGCAGGCGCCGGGCACGAAGCTGTCCAACCTGGACTACTCGCCGATCTCCGAAGAACTCGGCAAGGTGTCGTTCAGCTCCGAGGCGCTGAACTGCGCGGCGCCTGACACCGGCAACATGGAGATTCTGAACCTGTACGGCTCCGAGCGGGTCAAGCAGCAGTACCTGGCACCGCTGCTGGAGGGGGAGTTCCGCTCGACCTTCTCGATGACCGAGCCCGAGGTGGCCAGCTCTGATGCATCCAACATCCGCCTGCGGATCGACAAGGACGGCGACGAGTACGTGCTGAACGGTCGCAAGTGGTTCTCCTCGAACGCGCTGCGGCCCGAGTGCAAGGTGCTCATTGTGATGGGCAAGAACGACCCGGACGGGCCGCGCCATCGCCAGCAGTCGATGATCGTGGTGCCACGCGACGCCGAAGGCATCACGGTGGAACGCGACCCGCTGGTGTTCGGCTACCACCACCGGGGCGGTCACCCCGAGTTGGTGTACGAGAACGTGAGGGTGCCCGAGGACCACATCCTGGGAGGCGAGGGCGAGGGCTTCGCCATCAGCCAGGCTCGGCTGGGCCCCGGACGCATCCACCACTGCATGCGTTCGATCGGCGTGGCCGAACGGGCGCTGGAGCACATGTGCAAGCGGGCGCTCGAACGCCACACCTTCGGCAAGTCGGTTGCCCAGCAAGGCCTCATCCAGGACTGGATCGCCGAAGCACGCATCGAGATCGACCAGGCCCGCGAGTACGTGCTGCATGTGGCACATCTGATGGACACCATCGGCAACAAGGCCGCTGCGCAGGAGATCTCCGGCATCAAGGTGGTGGTGCCCAACATGGCGCTGAAGATCATCGATCGGGCCATCCAGGTGCACGGCGCCGGCGGTGTCACCCAGTTCTTCCCGCTGGCCGAGATGTACGCCCAGATGCGGACGCTGCGGATCGCTGACGGCCCCGACGAGGTCCACAAGATGACCATCGCCCGCCGCGAACTCCGGCGCCACGATCCCGATTTCAGGATGTCCTAGGACATCCTGAACATCAGACACGGCGGATGGGCTAGTTCCTGAGCTGCTGGGCCAGCGCGTCCAGTGTTTGTCGTACCTCTGTCAGCGTCGCCGACGGGTCGCTTCCCGGATCGACCGGGGCATGCAGGCGCAACCGGCTTCCGCCGGGCACCTGTTCGAGGTCGAAGCGCCAGCGGTCGGATGCCGAGTCGAGCGACTCGATGGCGGCCCGGACCGAGTCGGGCTTGGCCTTGAGATCAATCTCATCGACGACACCCGGCCCGGCGGGCGTCTTGGTACGCCCATAACGGTCGAAGTAGGCGATGTCGGCAGCCGGGTAGCGCCGCGACGTAGGCGTGAAATCGGTGCCGATCGTGTAGGCCACCGGGAACAGGCAGATCTGGGTCACGTGATCCGGCAGATCCAGCAGCTCGGCGACCGCCGGCGCCTCGTTGAGGTACATCGTGGTCCACACGGTGCCCAGGCCTCGACTCCGCAGCGCGACCATGAAGCTCCACGCCGACTGGATCACCGAATCGAACAGTCCCGGCCGGCCGCTCCCGTCATGGCGCCCGAGAATCGTGGGGATCACGAGCGCCGGCGTCCTGGCGATGTTCTCGCCGAGATGGCGGGCACCTGCCATCAGCCGTTCGTTCTGGTGGCCGCTGCCTTCGAGCCGCTTGGCCGTCTCGATCACCCAGTCGACTCCCGCCGACAGGTACAGCTCGGCCATCCGGTCCTTGGTCTGCTGGTCCCTGACGATCATCCAGCGACGGCTGCCGTTGTTGCCGCCGGTCGGTGCCTGCTCGGCCACATCGATGCAGTCGAGGATGATCTGGTCATCGACGTCCCGGTCGAAGTCGAGACGCTGACGCACGCCCCGCGTCGTCATCAACGCGTGATCCACGATCGCCTGATAGCCGGGCGTGCCCGGTGCGAAAGCCGGCTCAGCCGTCATGTCACCCCAGTCCATTTGCCGTGCGTTGACTGCACTTGGCGACCTTGGCCACCGTGCGAGCAGGGTAATCGCGTGGTACTTCGGGACTGCCAGCGCGTTCCAGACGGCGAAAGCTCGGAACGCCTGAACGCCCGTTACTTTGACTCGTTCTGTCGTGCTGACTACGTTCTGAGCACTGACCGTTTCCTCTGATCGGGCAAGGTCAGCTGCAATGGGGGCAAGCACGGGAGAATCTCATGGCACGACTGTTGTTCGTGGTGTCCAGCGCAACGGAGATGGCGCTCGCCGATGGCACGCCGCACGAGATCGGCTACTGGCCCGAAGAGGTGTACCGACCGCTGCACCGCTATCTCGAAGCTGACGTGGAAGTGGTGGTTGCGACGCCCGACGGCGCAGCACCGACACCCGACCCGCTCGGCCTGGAGCCTCGCTTCCACTACCGCGACGAGGACGAAGACTTCCTTGCATCAGTGATCCGGACTTTCGCGGTCGACCCCGAGGACATCCGTATCACTCTGCACCACCTGACCGGTCTCGATCTCATTGCCGCTCGCAGCATCCAGCTCGCGGCCGGCACTGCGGGCGTTGACCCGGTCGATGCCCGCTCGCATATCGAAGCCGCCGCCCGCGTTGCCTGGTTCGAGGACCGCAATTTTGTCGACGCCCTCTGCGATCCGCAGACCGGGGCCGCGCCCAGCAAATTCCCCGGCGAGGCGCAACTGCGTGCCATCGCGGGCGATGTCCAGCGCGAGGCGTCCGCCGAAGCTGAGCGAGTACGCATCGAGCTCACCACCAGTGACCTGCTGATGAATCCTCGATCGCTGTCAGGTATCACCAACGAAGAGCTGGAGGGCTTCGACGGGGTCTTCTTCCCAGGCGGCCACGGGCCGATGGTTGACCTAGCAGCGAATCCCGATGTGGATCGCCTCGTGCGGCACTTTCACGAGCGAAGCCAGGTCGTGTCGGCCGTCTGCCACGGTCCCGCCGCGCTGCTCAGCGTCGGCACGGGCTACGACGGCGCGTGGCTGCTCGACGGCTATCGCATGACGGTGTTCACCAACGACGAGGAAGACCAAGTGCCGGTGGGCCAGCTCGGCGCACCGTGGTACGTCGAGACAGCGGTCCGCAACAAGGGTGCCGTGGTCGACAATGCGCCCAACGAGTGGGTCAGCCACGTGGTCGTCGATCGAAACGTCGTCACCGGACAGAACCCAGCATCGTCTGACGCGGTGGCCGACGCAGTGCTCAAGAAGCTGGAGGTGCTGTAGATGCCCGCAGGGGAGAACAGCACAGCCGACGGCAGCCCGTCGGTCGGCGATGCACTGGTACGCGCCCTCAACGCCCGAGACCTCGACGCAGCGATGGCCCTGTGCGATCCCGGCGGCGAAACCGTGCTGCCGCACCTCGCAGCAGCGGGCACGCTCGGCACCGAGGGGCGTGCCTATTTCTCGGACTTGTTAGCCGCGTTTGCCGATCTTCGGGTGACGGTGCGCGCCAGCTTCCTCGCCCCAGATCCCGAACACCCCGGCGGAATTGTCGAGACCGTCGAGGTTCGCACCGCCGGCACCCAGAGCGCTGACTTCTTGGGCATCACCAACCAAGAAAAATACTGCGACCTCGACCAGGCCTGGCGGCTGACGATCGCTCCCGACGGCAGGATCACCCGACTGCGAGGCTTCTGGGACCAGACGATTCTGCTGCGACGCCTCGCTGTACGACGGCTCGATGACATCAACATCGCCGAGGCGGGCCAGAGCGTGACCACCCCGCCGGTGGCCTCGTCGCCCGAAGCACCGCACATCTCTGCTGCTGGTTGACCCAACAGGCCGCGCCGAACCCGCAACCGCCGATCCGAACCGACCGATACCACTGCCACCACTACCGAGACATGGGATAAGACCATGACTGCAACCGTCACTACCGAACGATCCGGTGCCAGCGCCGAGACGGCCGTGCAGGTCGTCGGCGAGTTCTTCGACGCCTACCGCGCCCGCGACGTCGAGGCCATGGTCGACCTGTGCGACGACAACGCCGGCTTCGACTACATCCCCTTCGAGGCCTGGGGCCGCCAGCGTGTGGTCCGTGGCGAAGGCAAAGTGCGAGGCGTCGGCAAGGCCATCTGGGACAGCCTCATCGACGCCTTCCCGAACCTCACCAACGCCGTCACTTCGATGGTCGCCGACGACTACGGCAACGTTGCTGTCGAGGTGCACATCGGCGGCACGCAAGCCAAGCCCTTCGCAGCGGTGGCCAACAGCGGCAAGCCCTACTGGCTGCCTCACTTGTTCGTGTTGCACGTCAACGAAGAAGGACTGATCGACAACAACCGGGCGTACTGGGACAACGCCGACTGGTACCAACAGCTCGACTGGATGGAGGTGGGCTGACATGGCAAGACTCAAGCGAGAGCAATGGTTCGACTTGACGCGTGACGTGGAGTGGGAGTTCACGCACGTCGATCACGAAGCCGTGTACCCAGAGTGGATCTCGGGCACCGGCAAGATTCCGCTCGACGACTGGAAGCAGTGGAAAGAGCCCTATGTCACCTCGTACCCCGAGTACGTGGCGACCCAAGCCGAGAAAGACGCCGGCGCCTACTCGGTGAAGGCGGCGCTGGAGCGCTCGTCGGTCTTCGACACCCTCGACGAGGGCTGGAAATCGGCGGCCAAGATGCACTTCGGCGGCATTGCGCTGATCGAGTTCATCGCCGTTCCAGCCGAACTGAAGATGGCCCGGTTCGGGCTCGCTCCGTCGTGGCGCAATACCGCCGTGTACGGGGCACTCGACGAGATCCGTCACACGCAGCTCAACATGTGGTTTGCCCACGAGCTTGTGGAGAAGGACCCGCAGTTCGACTGGACGCAGAAGGCGTATCACACCAACGAGTGGGGCATCATCGCGGCACGGGCCGTGTTCGACGGGCTGATGATGAACCCCAACGCCGTGGACACCGCCATCCAGCTGCCGTTCACCTTTGAGACCGGCTTCACGAACCTGCAGTTTGTGGGGCTCGCGTCGGATGCGCTGGCGTCGGGCGACATCAACTTTGCCAACATGATCTCGTCCATCCAGACCGATGAAGCCCGTCACGCTCAGCAAGGCGGGCCGACACTCGAGATCCTCATGGAGCACGACCCCAAGCGGGCTCAGTGGGTCATCGACAAGACGTTCTGGGCTGCGGCACGGCTCTTCTCGGTGCTCACCGGGCCGGCGATGGACTACTACACACCGCTCGAGCATCGCAAGCAGTCATACAAAGAGTTCATGGAGGAGTGGATCGTCGACCAGTTCGTGTCGTCGATCGAGTCATACGGCCTTAAGAAGCCGTGGTACTGGCAGGAGTTCCTCGACGGGCTGGAGCTCTGGCATCACTCCCTGGCACTGGGGCTGTGGTTCTGGCGACCGACCGTGTGGTGGATGCCCAAAGCCGGCATGCGCAAGGACGAACGCGAGTGGCTCAACGAGAAGTACCCGCGCTTCGAGCAGGAATTCGGGTTCATCTGGGACCAGATCGCCGAGAACATCAATAGCGGGAACATGGAGCAGACGCTTCCGGCCACGCTGCCTTGGCTGTGCGACCTCACACACCTGCCGATCGGCACGTGCGGGGCGCCGAACAATCCGAAGTACCCCATCAAGAGCTACCCACTCACCTACGGCGGCAAGACATACCACTTCGACTCGAAGGTGTCGCGTCAGATCTGGTGGGAGGATCGTGATCTGCTGCACCAGAACTCGGTGATTCACCGGCTGCTCGGTGGCGAGATCGCCCAGCCCGACGTGCCCGGGATTCTGGCGTGGATGGGGCTCACGCCCGAGGTCATGGGCGACGATGCCGAGGGCTACGCCTGGGCAGCGGAATACCTGCCATCCGAGCGCGTGGCAGCCGCGGCAGCAGGCGGCGGGGCATGAGCGACACAGCAGAAGCCGCTCCGGCGCCTCAGCCGTTCCCGGTCAACGCCGTCTTCGGCAATGACTTCGTCACGCAGCTCGTGCTGGGCATGACCGACATGACCATCGATCAATTCGCCGAGGCGGTGGCGGTGCATTCGGTCGGCAAGCGCCTTCGCGACTTGGGTCTGCCGAAGAAGGTCATCTACGAGGGGAAGGTGCTCGACGGCGACACCATGCTCGTCGAATCGGGAATCGTCCCGCTCACGAACGTCTACGTGGACTGGGTGTACGACGATGACCAAGCGACTGGCGGGCCGTCTGCCGAGTCCATGACGGTCAGCGATATCGGCCAACGACGTTTGGTCGGCCCGGTGCTGCGCATGAGCGATGACATCGGGCCGGTCTTGGCAGCCATCGAGGACGACAATCCCGATGCAGATATCGACGTCGTCGACCAGGGCGCCTATGTGCGTATCCAGACCACTGGGCGCCTGCGACTCACCCGCGAGTCGGCGCAGCGGCGCCTAGGGCAGCGCTTCGAGCTCCGGCAGCTTGAGGCGTCGATGTCCGCATTCAGCGGGCGCATCCACACCAGCACCGACGAGATCGTCTGGGAGTACGACGAGGAAGCCGGGTCATGAGCGACGAAGCGACAGACGACACCGCTGCCGGGAACGGGTCCGGCAACGGCGCCTCAACCGAGGCCGAGGCCGCGCCGCAGTCCCGCAAGCTGAGGACGTGGAGCTCGTTCGGCGATATCCGCCGCAAGCCGACGGAGTACGAGATCGTCAGCCACGATCTCAACTACACAACCCGGGCCGACCGGCATGCACCGCTCGAATCCAACCCGACGAGCCCGATGAACATGTGGTTGTCGACCTACCGCGACCGCTCGCCGCTGCAGGTCGACGACTGGCACGCATACCGTGATCCCGACCGACTGACCTACCGCGCCTATACGACTGGGCAGGCCGAGGCGGAACACACGGCTGCCACGCTGTTGGATGAGTACAGCGAAGCCGGACACGACGCCGGGTTGAGCACAGAATGGCTCGCGGCGCTGGGTGCGCTGTTCTGCCCGCTGCGGTTTCCCTACCACGGCATCCAGCAGATCCAGGCCTATATCGGGCTGGTGTCGCCGACGTCGTACCTGACCAACGCGGCATCGTTCGCGGCTGCGGATTGCTTCCGCGTGGTGAATCTCGCTGCGTATCGCACGACAGAACTCAGCCAGACGCACCCGGATGCCGGTTTTGGAACTGACGAGCGAGAGCACTGGCAGGGCGGTGCCGCTTGGCAGCCACTCCGCCGGGCAATCGAGACGGCCATGATCGCCTACGACTTCGGCGAGGCCCTCACGGCGACGAATCTGGTGATTCGGCCGGCCGTTGAGTCAGTGCTGTTCGAGTCGTTGGGCGAGGTGGCCCGAGCCAACGAAGACGACCTCACCTGGCTTCTGCTCAAGAGCTTGGGTGACGACGGCGAACGGGCGGGGCGCTGGTCAGCAGAGGTTGCACGCTTCGGCGTGGCGGCCAATGCCGACAACGTCGCTGTGTTCGCCAAGTGGGTCAACCGCTGGAGGCCGCGAGCGGTCGATGCGGCGGCCGCGCTGGCGGAGGCTGTGGCCGCCGTGCCTGGGTCTCCGCTGTCGGCCGACGACATCGCCGCGACCGCGGAAGCTGCGATGGATGCACTCCTGGAAGCCTCTCAGGCTCCCGTCGCAGCCTGAGAGGATGCGCGGATTGGATCGCCTGCCGGCTCAGCCTCTGAATCGTTCGGCTGATCGGCACCGATCATGAGCGACGGTTGGCACGACGTCTGCGATGAAGCCGACCTGTGGGAAGGCGACATGATGGGCGTGCAGGTCGCCGGCAACCCTGTGCTGCTCGTGCGCGACGCCGAGGCGGTGCGCGCCTTTCGCGATGTCTGTCCGCACCAGGAGAATCCGCTGCACACCGGTGTACTCGACGAGGAGATCCTGGTCTGCGAGTTTCACAACTGGATGTTCGACACCACGACCGGCGAGGCCATCAACCCGGTTGGCGAGTGCCTGACGCTGTACGAAGCCCGTGTGAGCGGCGATCGGATCGAGGTCCGATTCCCGGCCATCTGAGCAGATCCGCTCGGCCGCATCGATCCCCCAGCGCCTCCGCCATCGGTCCGCCCATGACCTCCGGTAGCTGACGAGCACGGGGGTAGGTTGGAGCGATGCTCACGGCCGGGGACGTGGCGTCGTTCGATACAGATGGCTTCGTCACGGTTGATTCGCTGATCGATCCTGAGCTGATCGAGCCGCTCAGGGAGCGGTTCGAGCGGCTGTTCTGCGGGGACTTTGAGACCGGCATCTCTCCAGACGAGGTCAACTGGCTCTCGGGCCGCGACGATCCGACGCTCACCAAGCAGATCTGCAACGGCTGGAAGGCCGACCGGCTGATCGCCTCGACGGTGCTCGACGCCCGCCTGGGCGAGGCCGTGGCCACGCTGGCTGGCTGGACTGGCGCCCGCATCATCCAGGACAACGTGCTGTGGAAGCCCCCGGGCGCACGCTCTGTCGGCTTCCATCGAGACAACGCCTACCTGGCCTGGTACAGGCCGACCGAGATGTTCTCGTGCTGGATCGCACTCGACGACACGGTGGCCGGCGGCGGCACCATGGAGATTGCACGGGGATCGCACCGTTGGCCGACCGGCGGCGACCAGATGGGCGAATTCCATGCGCCGGAGGACTACCGGGCCACCGTCACCGCAGCCGCCGGCGCCAACAGTGCGGAACTCGACATTGCGCCGGTGGAGGTTCCCGCCGGGGGCGGATCGTTCCATCACGGTTGGGCGTGGCACGGGTCGGGGCCGAATGAGTCCGATCGGCACCGGCGGGCGCTCGTGCTGCACTGCGCCTCCAGCGAAGCCCAGTTCGACCGAACCGGCTTCGGCGAGGGCAATGGGCCCATCTACTCACGCTATGCCCGGCTCGCCGACGACGAGATGGACGAAAACCACTTCCCGATCCTGTGGCGGCGTGACGGCTACCGGACGCCCGGGATCTAACGACGATCAACAGCAGCCCGAAGCCCGGGATCTGGCCGGTATCAGCGGCCACCGGGCACGAGCGCCTAGCGTTCGATGACACCGAGGGGGACATCGATGGCACTGACTGTGCAGAGCTCACCAGCATCGAACGACTACCAGCACCTCGTGCAGGAAGACCGCATCCACGGCAGCCTCTACACCGATCCCGCTGTGTTCGCCGACGAGATGCAACGCATCTACACCGACGGCTGGGTCTTTGTCGGCCACGAGTCCGAGGTACCCGAAGTCGGCGATTGGGTTTCGCGGCGCCTCGGCACCGAGCCCGTGCTTATGGTGCGCAACCGTGACGGTGCGATCAGCGTCGTCGCGAACCGCTGTGCGCACCGCGGCACCACGCTCTGCCCGCAGAACGACGGCAACCACCGCAACTTCCGCTGCGCTTACCACGGCTGGACCTACGACCTTGACGGCACACTGCTCGGCGTGCCCGGGCCAAAGGGCTTCCACAAAGACACCGCCGACCTGGGGCTCGACCGCCCCGGGCAGGTCGACGACTACCGGGGGTTCGTCTTCGCCAACCGCAGCGGCGCTGCTGGACCGCTCAGCGATCATCTTGGCGCAGGCGGCACCGATCTCATCGATCGCACGTCGAATATGTCGCCCACCGGCAGTGTCCGCCTCTCTGCGGGCTGGATCGGCCAGCACATCGACTCGAACTGGAAGATGTGGCCCGAGAGCGACAACGACGGATACCACCTCAACTTCACCCATGCCTCGATGGCTCGTGCGGTGCCCGATACCTATTACGACGAGATCGTCATGACCGGCGAGGATGCCTCAGCGTCGGTCACACGTGCCTACGACGGAGGCCACGTCGAACTCGACTTCCGCCGCAGCTACACCTCCGAGCTGGCTTGGCTCGGCACCACACGCGAGAAGGTCGCCGACTACTGCGAGGCCCTTGAGGGGTCCTATGGCCCCGAGAAGGCCAAAACGATCATGTGGGACGGGCCGCCGCACGCGCTGGTGTTCCCGAACCTGTTCCTGGCCGAGATGAACATCGCCCGGATCGAGCCGGTCTCGCCGGGCGTGACGGTGCACCACCACACTCCCCTGCTGGTCGAGGGCACCGACGAGAGTGTCAACCG
This sequence comes from Candidatus Poriferisodalis multihospitum, assembly GCF_028283155.1. NCBI lineage: Bacteria > Bacillati > Actinomycetota > Acidimicrobiia > Acidimicrobiales > Candidatus Poriferisodalaceae > Candidatus Poriferisodalis > Candidatus Poriferisodalis multihospitum. The sequence goes on from NZ_JAPYOK010000094.1 coordinate 59,171, forward strand.
GCGGCTCGTGCTGCAGTCGGAGGCGGCGATGGGGCCTGCATCGTTCTTCCTGACCGACGACGCGGTGATCGCGGAACGCATGCATCGTGCCTTCGAAGGTGCTGCTGTCGGCGATGACGGCTGGGTGGATCTCAGCCGGGGCCTCGAGCGCGAGCAGTCAGCAGACGGCCAGCGCTGGAGCGACATCACCGATGAGACCACCAATCGCGGCTTCTGGCACCACTACCGCGACGTCATGGCCGGCGTAGTGGGCGACCGGCATAACCGCGTCTGAGCAACTGCGATGGCGACCTTGAACGAGCCGACGCGTCGCGACATCGAGGCGTTCGTGTATCTCGAAGCCCGGCTGGCGGACGAGTCCCGCTATGACGAATGGGAAGCGCTGGTCACCGACGATATGCACTACTGGGTGCCGTTCGGCCCGGGTGACTACGAGCCCGGCACCCGGGTCAGCTACATCAACGACAACCGGGCCCGCCTGGGCACCCGTATCCGGCAGCTCGCCACCGGCGTTCATCACGCACAGGACCCGCCGTCATCGATGCGCCGGGTGGTGTCGAATATCGAGATCCTGAGCGTCGAGGGCGATGAGTTCGAGGTGGGCAGCAACTTCGTGCTCTACGAGCACGCTGTGCAGGCCACGGGCCATCTGCGCCTGTGGGCGGGCCGAGCGACGCACCGCCTGCGGCGCACATCCGACGGCCTGCGCATGGCCGCCAAGAAGGTGGAGCTGGTGAACTCCACTTCGCCGCTGCCGAACCTGCCCTTCATCATCTGAGCAGCGCCGTGAACCGCTAGTCGAACTTGGGCGGGCGCTTCTCCACGAATGCCCGCTGGGCCTCCCGGGCGTCGCTGCTGTGGAACGTCTCGCCTTCCAGGCTCAGCGACAGCGGCAGGATCTGTGCGGACATCTGCCGGATCCAGTTGTTGATCGGCACCTTCGAGGCGCTGACGGCCTTCTGCGGGCCGGCGGCGAGCTGGTCTGCTTTCTCGACTGCAGTGTCAAGAATCGCGTCATCGTCCACCAGGAAGTTGACGAGCCCCATGTCGTAGAGCATCTCGCCGGTGACCCGCTCGCCGGTCATGAGATGCCACTTGGCCCGGTTGACGCCCATCAGCAGCGGCCAGATCACCTGGCCGCCGTCGCCCGCGCCGATGCCCATGTTGACGTGCGTGTCGGCAAACACCGAGCTGTGCCCCGCCACGACAACATCGCACAGCAGGGCGATGTTGGCACCGAGTCCCATGGCATAGCCCTGCACGGCCGAGATGATCGGCTTGCGCAGCTCGAGCAGGTGATCGACGATCTGGCGCCCCTCTTCGAAGCTGACGGCCGGGCCGCCCGTGTCGCTGAAGTCGCCACCTGCACAGAACGCGCGGCCCGAACCGGCCAGCACCACAACCTTCACGTCGTCGTCGGTCTGGGCGTCGCGGGTGAATGTCGCCATTTCGTGATGCATCTGCCCGTTGACGGCATTGAGCCGTTCGGGCCGGTTCAGCGTGACTACGGCAACGCCGTTGTCGCGCTTGTCGATGAGCATTGCCTGGTAGTTCGCTTGGTCCAGCGGCATGACAAGCCTCCCCGTGTCTGCAGTCAGTGCTGGAGGCTCAACGTACTGCGGTAAAACGGTGCCCGACTGTCCTCATCGTGCAGCGGTGAGACTGTGTCCGATTGTCCTCACCGTGCAGCGGTGAGGACTCGACCCACTTGGGTGTGGGGCCGGCCGACGATTCGCTCGTAGTTCGCCGGGTCGGTGGCACCCTCGGTGACCATGATCAGCACGGTGGCGCTCGCCGGGTCCTCCAGCGCCGCTGAGCCCTCCTCATCGGCCAGGAGCGCCCGCACTCCGGCCAGCGAGGCGCTTCCGGTCTCGCCGGCGACCACTTGGGCGTCGGCCAAGTCCCCCATTGCCGCGCCTGCAGCGTCACTGCTCACCGAGACGCACCACTCGACACCGCTCGCCATCATCGGCCACGCCAGCGGCGACGGCACCCCGCAGTTGAGGCCGACCATGATCGACCGATGCGGGCCGGGAGTCTCGGTGATCACGCCGTTGATGGTGGACAGCTGGACGCAGTTGGCGTCGTCAGGCTCCACCGATACCAGCACCGGACGGTGAGCGCCGCTGCGGAAGTGAGTGACCGCAGCGGCCATGAATGCCCCGACACCGACGGGCACTGCGACCAGATCGGGCGGTGCGATTCCGTTGGCGGCCAGCGCATCGTCGACTTCGGCGAAGATCGTCGTGTAGCCCTCCGCGACATTGGCGGGGATGGTCTCGTAGCCGGGCCACGAGGTGTCGGACACGACGAGACAGCGATCGCCGGCCATCTCGGCACTCTGTTCGATGGCGTCGTCGTACGTGCCGTCCACGACGGTCACGGCCGCGCTCTCGCCCTCGATGGCGGCGATCCGAGCCTCCGATGTGCCGTCCGGCACCAGGATGTGCGCGTCGAATCCCAGCAGGCGCGCCATGAACGCGACCGCCCGGCCGTGGTTGCCGTCAGTTGCCGCGGCCAGGGTCATGGGCCTCAATTGGGCCAAGCTGGCCGCCAGCTCATTGATGTTCGCCCACGGCGGCGGCTCGCCGCCGATGTGCTCGCAGATGGCGCGGTACGACGCCCACGATGCGCCCAAGATCTTGAACGACGGCAGGCCCATGCGCTGCGTCTCGGCTTTCACCAGCACCCGCCCCACGCCGAGACTGTCGGCCAGCCGGGGAGCATCGACGACCAGCGTTGGTGCATACGCAGGCAGCCGGCGGTGAAACGCCATCACCTCCGGCGGCACTGCCGGCCAGTTGCGTCCGTCGAACAGCGGGTTCCGGTTGACCAGAGCACCCATTGCTGACCTCCCTCAGTCCAGAGACTCAGTCGAGTTCGTCGAGTGCGGCGAAGAGCCGCTGCGCCTGCTCGACTGCCTTGGCCCGCACCTCAGCGGGATCGACACGCGTCGCCGTGCCCCCTGCCAGCACCTGCTCGCCATCGATCGTGACGTCGAGCGGGTGCACCCCGGGCGTGTAGGCGAGATGCCACGGGTCGGCGCTGGGATAGGACCAGCACACGGTGTCGTTGCGGGCTCCGGGCATCAGCTCCCAGCCTTGGGCGAGCCATTCCCACGGCGGGTCCGGCGAGGCGGTGACGTCGTGTTCGCGCAGCCGGGCGTAGGCCACCCGGAATTCGTCGAGCATGTCTGAGCCGATGCCGTCGGTGCCCAGCGCGATCGGGTTTGTGGCGGCGAAGCGCATGGGATCGGCATAGCCGACCGCGTTGTTCATGTTGGAACGAGGGTTGTGCACGATGGTGCCGTCGAGCCCGTGATCGTCCTGCAGATGCACGCCATGGATGAGCAGCCAGCGCTCGTCAGTCAGGCCGGCCAGTCTCGCTGCCGCGTCGGCGTCGGGCGGCCCTTCGGCCACGTGAATGTGCACGCCCACGTTGTGCTGGCGGGCAAGGTCGGCCGCCGCCGCCAGCGTGTCATCGGTGCAGGTGAAAGCTGCGTGCACGCCGACGTATCCGAGCCCGCCCGCGGCGAGGTAGCGGTTGTTCTCGGCCAGTCCTCGTCTGGCGCCGTCAGCGCCGTGGCGGTCGGTGACGCCATAGCAGCAGCTGACCCGCACGCCGACCTCGGCGCAGGCCGAGGCGATCACATCCAGCGAACCCTCGATGGCGTTCGGCGACTCGTGATGATCCACGATCGCGGAGCAGCCTGATTCCAGCGCTTCGAGGGCGCCCAGCTTCGCCGACCACTCCAGCATCTCGAGATCGAGTGCCCGGTCGAGGCGCCACCAGACCAGCTCGAGGATCTCGGCGAAGCCGCCAGGCGTGCGCGGCGGGGCCGGCATGCCCCTGGCCAGCGCCGAGTAGAGGTGGTGATGCGAGCACACCAGTCCCGGCGTCGTCGCACCCCCCTCGGTCACGGCTGCGAGCGTAACCCCAGCCCCAGTGCCGATTGAGCAGATTCCGCTGAGTCCGAAAGAAGCCTCTCAGGCCGAAGAGCGTGGTTCCGCTACTGACGGAGTTCGGGGAGCAGTTCGACGAGGCGGTCGAGCTGGGTGTCCACGTCTGGCGAGGCCAACCGGATGCAGATGTGCTCGCAGCCAGTGTCGATGTAGCTCTGCAGCCATGCGGCGACCTCGGCAGGAGTGCCCGAGTACGTGCCCATCACGCGCCGCAGCACCTCAATCTCTACGCCGTAATAGAGCTTCGAGTGCTCGGCCACCTCGGCGGCTGCGGTTTCCGGCTCGCCGATGTTGACCGTCAGGTACGCCGCGGCAGTGATCGAGGCCGGGTCGCGGCCTGCGTCAGCAGCATGTGCTCGCACGATGGCGAGCTGCTCAGCGAATGCGTCTAGCGAGGGGGCGGTCGGGAACCAGCCGTCGAAGTGCTGGCCTGCACGCTCAAGCCCGCGCGGGCCTGAGCCTCCCAGCCACAGACGCGGCCCGCCCTCGGTTGCACACACCGGCTGCAGCTGCTGTTGGGTGAGTGTGCCTTCGGCGCGCCAGAGCTCACGGGCATGATGGACCACTTCCATCATGCGGGTGCCTCGCCGGTGGTAATCGGCGCCGACCAGATCGAAGTCGGCGTTGACCTCTGCCCCGGGTGGACCTGCGCCGACGCCCAGGATGAGCCTGCCGCCCGACAGCGCATCCACGGTGGCGGCCTGCTGGGCGAGCTGAGCCGCGTTGCGCATCGAGGCCAGCAGCACCGCCGTGCCGACATCGACGCGCTCGGTGGCCGTCGCTACGCCCGCCAGCACCGAGAGCGGCTCCGCTCTCGGCTTGGCAAGCAAGGAATCGCCGATCCACACGGCGTCGAAGCCAAGCTCTTCCGCTCGCACGGCCCAATGGACAAGTCGGCGGGGATCGCCGTCGTGCGGCGGATACATCGCCAGCTCTCGCGAGGGCAGCAGCAGTCCGAAGGTGACTGATCCGGGTGATGTCATGGCGAGAACTCTGCCACCTCGCGCCACGTGCAGCCTCGGCCACACGCAGGGACCCCCAACGGGCCTGCACAAGAAACAGGGTGACTCGCCAGGGCACGCAACCTAGTTTTGGGGGTGGTTGGGGGAGGGCGCTGCAGTGGGGAAGAACTGTCGACGAACCATCGGGCTCGTGGGCACGGGCGTCATCGGCGCCGGCTGGGCGGTGCGCGTCTTGGCACGGGGCCATGACGTGGTGGCGTGGGATCCGGGTGAAGGTGCTGAGACGCGACTGCGATCGGCCATCGAGCGGGCATGGCCATCGGCGGCTGATCTGGGACTGTTCCCCGATGCCGATCCTGACAGCCTGCGCTGGGCCTCGAGCGCGCAGGAGGTGGCCGCCTCAGCCGATTTTGTGCAAGAGAGCGCCCCAGAGGTCGAATCGTTGAAGCGGTCGTTGCTGGCCGAAGTGGACGCTGCGGCTGATCCCAGCACGCCGATCGCAAGCAGCTCGTCGGGGCTTCTGCCCAGCAAGCTGGCGGAGCCGCTCGCTCATCCCGAGCGGCTCGTGATCGGCCACCCGTTCAACCCCGTGTACCTGCTGCCGCTGGTCGAGGTAGTGCGGGGCGAGGCCACCAGCGACGAGACACTGGCCGCGGCATTGGAGCACTACGACGATCTGGTGATGCACCCGCTGGTTGTGCGCGAGGAGATAGAGGGCTACCTCTCTGACCGCCTCCAAGAAGCTCTGTGGCGCGAGAATCTGCACTTGGTGAACGACGGCGTCGCCACTACTGCGGAGCTCGACGACGCCATCGTCTACGGCCCAGGTCTGCGCTGGGCAGCCATGGGCACAAATCTCACGTTCCACCTCGCCGGAGGAGACGGTGGCATGCGCCACATGCTGCGCCAATTCGGCCCGGCACTGGCGCTGCCGTGGACACGGCTGGAGGCTCCCGAGCTGACTCCCGAGCTGATCGAGGCCATGGCCGCCGGCTGCGAGGACCAAGCTGGCCCACGGTCGATCGCCGAACTCGAACGGCTGCGCGACGACAGCCTGCTGGCAGTGATGAGGGCGCTTCGGCCCAGCGGCTTGGGTGCAGGCCGTCTGATGGCGGAGCGGGAGGCTCGCATTCTGGTAGCCGCGAATGCACAGCATCGACAGTGGTCGCCGAGCAGCAAAGTGGCTGCTCCCTTAGACCTGTACTCGACCGTCGTGATGCCCGATTGGGTGGACTACAACGGCCACATGACCGAGTGGGCGTTCCTGACCGCCTTCGGTTGGGCGGCTGATGCCCTGTTCCGCTACATCGGGATCGACGAGGCCTACCGCGCCGCCGGCCACTCGTACTACACAGTCGAAACCCACCTGACTCACCTGCGCGAAGCGTCGGTAGGCGAGCCGCTGCGGATCACCACCCAAGTGCTGGGCAGCGACGCCAAGCGCCTGCACATCTTCCACGCGATGTACAGGTGCGACGGGCATCGGCACGACCACGACGAACACCAGCACCACGAGCACGACCACAGCGAGCGTCAACACGACGAGATGCTGTGCGTCGGTGAGCAGATGCTGGTTCATGTCGACACGGCCGCCGGGCGCAGTGCTCCGTTGGCAGAGGGCCCAGCAGCGGCGGTTGCGGCCATCACCGCAGCACACGCATCGATGCCGACGCCGCCGCAGGCCGGCAGCCGCATGGCACTGCTTCCGACGTAGCACTGCACTGACCACCCCGCCAACACGCTTACCCGCAGCGCCACAACAGCCAGGACAGCAACACCTATGGATTTCTCGATCGACGACACCCAGCAGATGGTGGTCGACACCGTGCGCACCTTCACCATGCGCGAACTCGTGCCGTATGAGGACGAGGTGGAACGCTCCGGTCAGGTTCCGCCCGACCTGGTGGAGCAGATACGGAACAGGGCCGTCGATGCTGGCCTCTACGCCGCCAACATGCCCGTCGAGCTCGGCGGCGGGGGGCTCGACGACTTGACGCTGACCATGGCCGAGCGGGCTTTCGGCTGGACGTCCTACGCCCTGCAGTACATCGTGGCCCGCCCCTCCAACATTTTGCGGGCATGCACCGGTGATCAGATCTCGGAATACCTCGTGCCCACCGTGCGAGGCGAACGGGTGGAGTGCTTGGCCATGAGCGAGCCCGACGCGGGTTCCGACCTACGCGGCATGACCTGCCGGGTCGAGCGCGACGGAGACGAATTCGTGGTGAACGGCACCAAGCACTTCATCAGCCACGCTGACCTGGCCGACTATGTGATCCTGTTCGCGACCACGGGCATCGATGCCCCAGACGCGAAAACCCCAGGCCGCAGTCCGCGCAAGCTGATCTCGGCTCTGCTGGTGGACTTCGACACCCCCGGCGTCGAACGGGTGCCTGGCTACAACTGCGTGTCAAACCGGGGCTACCACAACCTCATCCTCAACTTTGACAACGCCCGAGTGCCGACGAGCAAGCTGCTCGGCGAGGAACATCGAGGCTTCGACGTTGCCAATGAGTGGCTCGGAAGCACCCGCCTGCAGGTGGCCGCCGTGTGTCTGGGACGCGCCGACCGGGCACTGTCGGTGGCGCTCGACTGGGCTGCCACGCGTGAGCAGTTCGGTCAACGGATCGGGCGATTCCAAGGTGTGTCGTTCAAGCTGGCCGACATGCGCCTCCGCCTCGCCCAAGCCGAGATGATGACCTACCGGGCCGCGTGGCTCTCCGAGCGGTCCGAGATGACCGACGCCGACGCCGCCATGGCCAAGCTGTCGGCAACTGAGATGCTGCAGTTCGTGTCGGATGAGGCCATACAGATCCTCGGCGGCATGGGGCTGATGGACGAGCTGCCGTTGGAGCGAATCTGGCGCGACGCCCGGGTCGATCGCATCTGGGACGGCACCAGCGAGATCCAGCGCCACATCGTGTCTCGTGACATGCTGCGGCCCCTCGGCTGCTGAACCGCCATGACACAGGTCACGGCAGCGACATGACCGGGACGGCATGACTGGTCGTTTGGATCGGCTGTTGCGGCCACGGTCGCTGGCATTCGTCGGAGGCGTCGCCGCCGAACGGTCGATTGACGCCTGCCGGGCATTCGGTTTCGCAGGCGAGATGTGGGGGGTCAACCCTCGCCGCACCCTGAGCGACCTGCCCACGGTCGCCTCGGTCGCCGAGCTGCCCGAAGGCATCGACGCCGCTTTCGTCGGCGTCGACCACGACGCCACGATCGACACCGTGCGCCAGCTCTCCGAGGCCGGCGTGGGCGTCGCCGTCTGTCACGCCTCGGGGTTTGCCGAGGTCGGCGCGGCCGGCAAGGTCCGCCAAGTCGAGTTGGTCGAAGCAGCGGGCGCGATGGCCGTGCTGGGCCCCAACTGCAATGGATTGCTCTCAGCGCCCACCGGTGCCGCCCTGTGGCCGGACGCCCACGGCTTGGTTCGTCGCCCCCGAGGGGTGGCGCTGCTGAGCCAGAGCGGGAACATCGCCATGAATCTGACCATGAGTCGACGCGGTCTCGACGTGGCCTGGGTCATCAGCCTGGGAAACCAAGCCGACGTGGGGATCTCAGAAGCGTTCGAGGCAGTGGTCGTCGACGAGGCCACAACCGGCGTGGGCCTGTGCATGGAAGGGCTGAACGACGTCGAGCGCTTTGTCGAGGCGGCGGCAGTGGCTCGCCGACGACGCCTTCCGGTGGTGGCCGTGAAGGTCGGCGCCTCGCCGTCATCGGGTGCGATCGCGGTCACCCACACCGCCTCGTTGGTGGGCGACGACGCTGCCTACGAAGCGCTGTTTCGGAAGATGGGCATTCACCGTGTCCATGCCATCGACGAATTGGTCGACACTCTGGCCACCCTGTCCGCCATCGGCCCCCTGCGGGGCAACCGGATGGTGTCATTGAGCTGCTCGGGCGGCGAGGCGGCGCTGGTGGCCGACCGCAGCCAAGGGCGCAACCTGAGCGTCCCGCAGTTCGCACCCGACCACGCCGCCCGCGTGGCATCTGCGCTGGATGGCCGTGTGGCGATCACCAATCCGCTCGACTATCACACGTACATCTGGGGCGATCTGGACAGGCTGAGTCGCTGTTTCGCATCTGTTCTGGGCGCCGACGCGACAACCCCCGGCACGACAGCCCATGGGGGAACTCACACCGACACGGCAGGCGGTGGATCTGGCGAGGCACCGTTCGACGCCGCCATGCTGGTGCTGGACTTCCCCGCCGAGGGGCTGGATCGCTCGCGCTGGTGGCCGACGATGCAGGCGTTCGCCACGGCCTGCGCCAACGGCGACACCCCCGGCGTCGTGGCGGCGTCGCTGGCGGAGAACCTGCCCGACGAGGCCCGCTCCCAAGCCGCCGAATGGGGGCTGGCTGCCTGCGGCGACATCGACAACGCGCTGTCTGCGTTGGAGGCGGCCGCCGCATGGGGGCGGCATCTCGACGACACAGAACCCGAGGCGGGCCTGTTGGTGGTGCAGGCTCGTGAGGCTCCCCTCGGCACATCGGTCCTGCCAGAGCACGAGGCAAAGCCGAGGCTGGCGGCGGCGGGCATCGAGGTGCCGATGGGTCGGCTGGTCGAGCCTCAGCAGGCCGCGGCTGCCGCGGATGAGATCGGCTACCCAGTCGCCGTCAAGGCCGTCGGTGCAGCACACAAGAGCGATGCCGGTGGCGTCGCGGTCGGCCTCACCGATGCCGACTCGGTTGCCGCAGCTGCTGGGCGGATCGCCGCCTCCGTCGGGGCGCCAGCCGCCGTCGGCGTCAGAGCGGTGATGGTGGAGTTGTGCATCACCGACGTGGTGGCCGAGCTGTTGGTCAGCGTGCGCTCATCACCGCCGGTGGGAATGGTGCTGACGGTGGGTGCCGGCGGCACGCTGACCGAGGTGCTTGACGACACAGCTTCCCTGCTGCTGCCTGCGGGGGGCGACACCCTTGAAGCGCTTCGCGATCTGCGGCTGTGGCCTGTCCTCGCCGGCTACCGGGGTCGTCCGGCTGGGGCCGTCGATGCCGTGGTCAACACGGTCAAGCTGCTGGAAACGCTGGTGCGGGACGATGACCGCATCATCGAAGTCGAAGTCAACCCGCTGCTCGTCACCCCGCATACGGCGGTGGCAGCCGATGCCCTGATGGTGCTCGCAAATGACTGATCAGACCCAGGCGTCGGCTCGCTCGCGGTTGGACGGGTTGCGCATCGGCAGCTCGTTGTGCCAGACGCCCTCGTGCTCGCGCAGCGCAGCCGCCACCGCGCCGGCCGTCGGCACGAGGCCGATCTCACCGACACCCTTGATGCCGTAGGGAGCACCGGGCTGCGGCGACTCCACCAGGATCACATCTACATCGGGCATGTCCTTGGGCCGGATGATCGCGAGGCTCCGCAGCGTGGAATTGAGCGGTCGCCCGTCGGCGTCGGCAGGAAAGCCCTCGCTGAGCGCGTAGCCGAGGCCCATGTGCACGCTGCCCTCGATCTGGCCCTCGCACAGCACCGGGTTCACTGCTCGGCCGACGTCGTGGGCGGCGATGACTCGCTCCACATCGCCGGAGTCGGGGTCGAGGATGACGACCTGGGCGGCGTAGCCGAAGGTCGAATGGATGACCGGGTGCTCCAAGCCTTCCGACAGCGAGTTGGTCCAGTCCACCCGGTACTCGCCCTCGTAATCCTTCTCTGGCCGGCAGCCGTCGGCGAGCGCAGCGCGGCAGGCATCCGCCACCGCACCTGCGCCCATCAGCGTTCCCCGGCTGCCAGTGGTCTGTCCGGCGCCGAGCTCGCGTGTGGAATCCACGATCACTCGCACCGCTTCGGGGTCGACACCGAGCTCCTCCACGGCGACCTGCAGCGCGACCGTGTGCACGCCCTGGCCCATCTCGGTCCAGCAGTGACGCACCTCGACGGTGCCGTCGTCACAGAAGCGCACGATGGCCTTGGCGATCTCCTTGAAGCCGTTCCCGAGGCCGGAGTTCTTCAACCCCAGACCGATCCCGACCGGCTTGCCGGCGGCGCGGGCCGCCTCGTAGGGCTCGCGCACAGCATCGAGGCACGCCTGGGCACCCAGACAGCCGTCGTCCATGATCTGGCCCGGCCCCCACACTCCCCCGGGCACCACCACATTGCGCTCGCGCATCTCGAACCCGCTGATGCCCACCGCTTCGGCCAGCCGGTCCATCACGCCTTCCATGGCGAACTGTGCCTGATTGGCACCGAACCCCCGGAACGCGCCGCAAACCGGATTGTTGGTGCGCACCGCGACCGACTCGACATCCACCGCCGGCACCAGATACGGCCCGGTGGCGTGACCCGCCGAGCGTTCCAGGACCTTCATGCCCACCGAGGCGTAGGGACCTGAATCGCCGAACATGCGGGCCCGCACGGCGGTGAGCTTCCCGTCGGCGTCGCAGCCGACCTCGTAGGTCATGCGAATGGGGTGCCGCTTGGGATGCATGAGCAGCGACTCCTCACGCGACAGCGTGATCCGCACCGGGCGACCCGTCAGCCATGCGGCCAGCGCCGCGTGGGCCTGGTTCGACATGTCCTCCTTGCCGCCGAAGGCACCGCCGTTGGACACCAGCTCGGTGGTAACCACCGACGGATCCAGCGCCAGCACGGCCGCTATGTCGTTGCGGTCGTCCCAGATTCCCTGGCCGCCGGTGTACACGTGCAGCCCGGCGGCGACCCCGTTGGCCGGCGTGGGCACCGCAAGCGTCGACTCGGGCTCGAGATAGGCGTGCTCGATGCGCTGGGTCTGGAACGTCTCAGTCACGACATGCGCGGAGGCGGCCAGCGCAACGTCGACATCGCCGCGGGAGTAGGTGGAGCGAGACAGGATGTTGCCGTCGAGCTCCCAGACGGCGTCGATGTCGCTGTCCTTCACGCGCACCGGATCGGTCATGGGTTCGAGGATGTCGTAGGACACCTCGATCAGCTCTGCAGCACGTCGAGCAGCAGGGCGGTTGTCGGCTACGACGATGGCGAGCACGTCGCCTAGGTAGGACGTGCGCCCGCCGACTGGGATCATCACCGGCCAGTCCTTGTGGATGAGGCCCACCCTCAGCACGCCGGGGATATCGGCAGCAGTGAAAACGGCCTGCACTCCGGGCTCGGCCTCCGCAGCGCTCGTGTCGATCGCGAGCACGTCGGCACGAGCGTGATCGGCGAAGCGCAGCGCGCCGTGCAGCATGCCGTCGGGATACATGTCGTCGATGTACGGGCGGCTGCCCAGCGTGAGCTCGCGGGCCTCGTAGCGCACACCGGAGCTGCCGACGCCCTTGGGCGGCAGCGCCACCGGCACCTCCCCTGCCGCCAGCGATTCCACCGCGTCGAGAATCTTGGTGTAGCCGGTGCAGCGGCACAGGTGGCCGCCCAGGTGGCGGCTGGCTTCCTCCCGGGTCAGCGCCGAGCCCTTGCGGTCCAGCAGCGCCTTCAGCCGCACCACGATGCCGGGGGTGCAGAACCCGCATTGCAACGCGCCGTAGGCGGCGAACGTGTTCGCCATCGCGTCCACTTCGGCCTCGTCGAAGCCTTCGACGGTGGTGATCTCGGTGCCGGCTGAGCGCTCCAGGCTGGTCTGGCAGGCCACCCGGGCCTTGCCGTCCACCAGCACCGTGCAGCAGCCGCACTGGCCCGACGGGGCGCAGCCGTCCTTGGGCGAGATGATCCCCAGCTCATCTCGCAATGCCGCCAGCAGGTGCTCGTGATCGCTCGCGACGGTGACCGGCGTGCCGTTCAGCACGAACTCGGTGGTCATTGGAATCCTCGTCTCCGGGACCTCGTTGTCCCTTCCCCGCAGGCCATTGTCGCACCACCGCGGGTCAACTCACACCACCGGCTCTTCGTACTGGTTAGGGCGGCGGGATGACGCCCTTCTGCTGGCCGATCAGCTGGTAGGTCTCGGGCCGGCGATAGCGGCCGAAGTCAAACAACGTGTCCTTGTACTGCGAGCACCAGTCCAGGTCGCACTGGGCGGTGATCAGCTCATCGCCATCGGTCACGGCCTGGGCCACGATCTGGCCTGACGGCGCGATGACCGCCGAGTGCGCCAGCGACTCCACGCCCTCCTCGGTGCCCCCTTTGGCAACCCCGATCACCCAGGTGCCGTTCTGATAGGCGCCCGCCTGCATGACGAGGTGATTGTGGAATGCCTGCAGCGGATCCTGGACGGGATCTGGCGCATAGTGCAGCGGCGTGTTGTAGCCGATGAAAATCATCTCGACGCCCTGCAGGCCCATGACGCGGTAGGTCTCGGGCCAACGCCGGTCGTTGCACAGCGCGATGCCCATGACGCCGCCGAACGCTCGCCACACGCTGAACCCTTCGGTGGATTCCTCGAAGTAGCGGCGCTCGAGGTGCTGGAACGGCCGCTGCGGCTCGTGCTCTTCGTGGCCGGGTATGTGCACCTTGCGGTACTTGGCGACGAGGCTGCCGCTGCGATCGACGAGGATGGCCGTGTTGTAACGGTGCCCATCGGGCGTCAGCTCGGCGTACCCCAGGTGGAAGCCGATGCCGAGCCGTTTGGCCTCGTCGAACAGCGGCTGCGTCTGCGCCGACGGCATCTCGGTCTCGAAGTACGACAGCAGCTCGGGCGAGTCGTCGGGGAAGTACCAGCGCGGGAAGAAGGTGGTGAGCGCCAGTTCCGGGAACACCACCACCTCGCATCCCCGCTCTGCCCCCTGGTGCAGCAACGCGATCAGCCGCTCGACGACCTTGGCGCGGGTCTCGTAGCGGGCGATGGGCCCGAGCTGTGCGGCACCGACCGTGAGCGGCCTCATGCGGCCGTCCCGTTGCCGGCAGCATCTCGGCCGCCGGCGATGTCGCTGTCGATCTCGCCGCTGGCGAGGCGCCAGACGACATCGGCCAGCAGGTTCGCCCCCGCCTCGATGTCTTCGGGCGATGTGTACTCGGCCGGGTTGTGGCTGACCCCGTCGAAGCTGGGCACGAAGATCATCGCCGTCGGGCACACGCGGGCCAGCATCTGGGCGTCGTGGCCCGCGCCGGACGGCATCCGGCGATGGCTGAGGCCCGCTTCCGCGGCGCAGCGTTCGACCAGATCGATGACTGCTGGATGGAACTCGACCGGCTCGAAGCGTGCGGTGCGCCGCATGGCAGCGTCGAGGTGCTCGCCCTCGGCGATGCGGCTGACGATCTCGTCGAGGCGGGCCTCCGCATGCTGCAGCATCGGTTCGGAGGTGTTGCGCAAGTCGACCGTCATCACCGCCGAGCCGGCGATGACATTGACGAGGTTCGGCACCAGCGAGATGGAGCCGACCGTGCCGACCTGCGAATCGCCGATGTTGTGCGCCAGCTCGCGCACCTCGCCGGCGATGCGGCACGCGGCAAGCCCGGCGTCGCGCCGCAGCGGCATCGGCGTGGTGCCGGCATGGTTGGACTGGCCGCTCAGCGTGACCTCGGTCCACGAGATGCCCTGGACGCCTTCCACGACACCGATCTGCGTCTCGTGGAACTCCAGCACCGGGCCCTGCTCGATGTGCAGCTCCATGTAGGCGTAGGGCACCGTTCCGGGCACCGGGGCGGGGCCGCGATAGCCGATGCGATCTAGCTCGTCGCCCACAGCGATGCCGTCGCGGTCGGTGATCTCCAGCGCTTCCTCGAGCGCCATGCCTCCGACGTAGGCGAGGCTGCCCAGCATGTCGGGCGCGAACCTGCTGCCTTCCTCGTCGGTGAAATAGGCCACCGACAGGGGTCGAGCGGGCACGCGGCCGCTCGCCAGCACTGACTCGATCACTTCGAGCCCTGCGAGCACGCCGAGGTTGCCGTCGTAGCGGCCGCCGGTGGCCACCGTGTCGATGTGGCTGCCCATCATGACCGAGTCAGCAACTCGCCCCGGTTCCGTACACGCCACGACGTTGCCGAGTCCGTCGACGGAGACATCGAGCCCCAGATCCGCCATCCACGTGCCGACCAAGTCTCGCCCGTCCCGGTCCTCGTCGGTGAGCGCGAGGCGGCAGTTGCCCTGCGTGCCCTCGATGGCACCGATCTGCGCCAGCTCGTCGAGGCGCCCCATCAAGCGCTCGCCGTCGATGCGCGGTGCGCCCCCTCCCGATCCGCTCATTGGCTCATTCTCTCATCGCACGATGCTGTACCCGCATCACGGCCCGTCTACACGAAGGTGGCGGCGACTTCGTCGTTGAGTTCGTTGATCATGTCGTCCCAGAGCCGGGGCAGCCCTCTCAGCGATTCCCAGAATGCCTGGTCGCGGCGTGTCTCGAAGTCGTCCAGGGGGATGCCCTGCTGCTCGACCCAGGTGTAGTAGCCGAGGTTGAAGATCCGGTCGCGACCCCGGTCTGACAGCACCTCGATGTAGGGGGCATCGTCGCTGTGGGCTTCGGGTGCCAGGTGGCGGTCGATGACGGCCCGGGCGGCCCCGGCGTCGAAGCTGCCTCCATGGCGTTCTGCAAGGTGGCGTTCCCGCTCGGAGAAGTACATCTCGAAACCGTCGGTCGCCACTGTCATGACCACGTCGTCGGGCCCGAGACCCAGCTCGTTGGCCGCACGGGCTGCGGCAAGGGAGTTGCAGATCGATGAGTAGCCGAAATGCCCGAGGTCGTCGAGCACCCACGACGCTGCGCCGAGGTGCTCGCGCAGGGCGTCGCGGCCTGCCTCGGTGTTGAACACCAGCCCGAGCCCGTCGGTTGCCTGGTCGCTGACACCGACGATCACATCGGTGTTCATGACGTTGTGAATGAGTGGGATGTGCTTATCGCCGATGCCCTGGATGTTGTGCTCGCCGTAGCCGTTGTAGAGCATGGTCGGGCACTCAAGTGCCTCGACCGCCACGATCTGGGCGCCGTGGGCGTCCTTGAGCCGGTCGCCGGCGCCGAGCGTGCCCGCTGAACCGCTGGCTGCCACGAACGCAGCCAGATCCGGCTCGGATCCGGTGGGCGCCCCTTGGCGCAGGTGTTCGAATACCGCCAGGAGCGCGGCGCCGGTGACCTCGTAGTGCCCGATGTGGTTCGAGAACTCGCTGAACTGGTTCAGGATGAAGTTCTCTGGATCCAGCTCTAGCTCCGCGCACGCGTCGTAGATCTCCTTGACGTTGCTCTCCGAACCAGGGGTGCGGATCACATCGGCAGGGTCGGCGATCCAGCGCTCGAGCCACTCGAAACGCTCGCGGCTCATGTTCTCGGGCAGTACGGCCACCCCGCGGCACGCCATGATCCGGCTGATCGCCACGCCGCCACGGGCGTAGTTGCCGGTGGACGGCCACACCGCCCGGTGCCGGGTGGGATCGAATTGGCCCGAGACCACCCGCGGCGCGAGGCAGGAATACGCAGCCAGCACCTTGTGCGCACCGATCATGGGGAACCGGTTCCCGAAGAGCACCACCACCTTCGCCGGCGTGCCGGTCAGCTCGCTCGGAAGCACCACGTGTTCGGGCACGTCAGTCCGCCCGCCCGCGCCGTCGTTGAACCAGTGCACCCGGAACAGATTCAGCGGATCGGCGAAATCGGGATCGACGTCAGCGAGCGCTGTGTCGATGTCAGGGTCGATAAGCGTCGGATCGGCCAGCTCGGCGAAGGTCGGCAGCCGGATGCCCTGCTCCCGGAATCGCTCCACCACATGTGCCCGGCCACGCGGGTCGATGACCTCTGTGGCGAGCTGGGCGCTGTAGCCGGCGGGAAATGCCCCGGCAGCACCAGGGGCCCGTTTGGACGCAGTGTGGTTGGCCATACCGAACCGAGGCTATGTTCCGCGAGCGGCGCACTGATGCGCGCGGGGGCGACGCCGGCAAAGCGCACGGGAGGACGTGAACCGATGACAACACCACGAAATGCGCTGTACTTGCAGGACGCTCACACCATCACCGAGGCGATGGGCTTCACTGAGTACGCGGAGGAACGCGGCTTCGAGGCCGTCTGGCAAGCCGACTCACGGCTCGTGCGCGAGGCCAGCGTTCCCATGGCCGCCTTCGCGGCCACGACATCGCGCATCAAGGTGGGTGCAGGCGTCATCGATATCTGGTCCCGCAACCCGGCTCGCCTGGCGTCGATGTTCTCGACGCTCGACGACCTCGCTCCGGGTCGCATCATCTGCGGGCTGGGCGCCTGGTGGGATCCGTTGGCGGCCAAGGTCGGCATCAGCCGCGCCCGGCCGCTCGGTGCGATGCGCGAGGTCACGACGGTGGTGCGGGCGTTGCTGGCCAACGAGAACGTGACGTTCCACGGCGACCACGTCGACCTCGACGATGTGGAACTCGACTACGTGTACCAGGAGCGGCGGCCGAAAGACGTGCCGATCTACATCGGCGCCACTGGCATGAAGATGATGGAACTCACCGGCGAGATCGCCGACGGTGTCGTGCTCAACTACCTGGTCTCGCCCGACTACAACAGCCGGGCCATGGATGCACTGGAGCGGGGCGCTGCATCGGCAGGACGCAGCGTGGACGATCTCGATCGGCCCCAGCTCGTGGTGTGTTCGGTGCATGAAGACCGTGCGACCGCACTCGACATGGCCCGCAACATGGTCACCCAATACCTGGGCCAGCAGCCCCACATCATGAAAGCGTCTGGCGTGCCCGATTCCCTGCTCGAAGAGGTCGGCAAAGTGCTCACTTGGCCGGCCACCGCCGAGCAGGTCGAAGCGGCATCCCGCCTGGTGCCAGACGACATCGTGCAGATGCTCACTGCATCGGGCACGCCCGCCGAGGCCCGCGAAGCGGTCGAGGGCTACCTGGCCACCGGCGCCACCTGCCCGATCCTGTACCCGCTGGGCGACGTGCACGCCATGATCGACGCATTCGCCGCCTGAACCCTGGACCCGTCTAGTAGCCGAGTTCCGTTGCAGCGCGTTCGAGTGCCACGGTGACCGACCAGTGGGTGCGAGCCAGTCGCAGGTCACTGCTGGAACCGTCGGCATACAGCCCGGCGGCGCTCATCCAGAACGCAGCGGAGCGCATGGCGTACAGGAGTTGGTAGTAGGCGCAGCGCTCTTCGTCGATTTCGATGCCGGTGGCCGCCTGGTACCGCTCGAAGAACTGCTCCCGTGGCACCACGTTGGAGAGCAAGTCGGTGCCCTCTCGGTTGAGCTCGGTGAGCACGTAGGCCACGTCGTACATCGGGTCGCCGATGACCTGCAGTTCCCAATCGAGGACCGCCGACACCCGATCTTCGCGGATCAGGACATTCCCGGTGCGGTAGGCGCCGTGCACGAGCGTGAGCTGCCCGGTGACCGGCGCGTGATGGCGCAGCCAGCCGATCAGGTCGGCGAGGATCGGATGGCCCGGATGGCCTGACTCGTCGATGAGCGCCTCCCACTTGGCGATCTCGCGCAACGCGAAATCGCTGCTTCCCGACGGCACGCCCAGAAAGTCGAGACCCGCCGCCCGCCAGTCCACGTTGTGCACGGCAGCAAGCGCATCGGTGAAGCTGGCAGGCAGCACACCCCGCTCGGCCGCCGCGGCGTAGTACTCGCGACCAGCGCTGCGCCACGGACTCGGGCATTCGCCGGGTACCCGTTCCATCACGATGGCGGGGGCGCCGAGGACCGCAGGGTCAGGCTCGTACCAGAACGCACGCGGCGCTGGCACATCCGTCGCTTCAAGACACTTCAGCACCCGAAACTGCTCACCCAGATCAGATTCCTGCCGGAGCAGGGCGTTGCCCGGGTCGCGTCGCAGGCAGAGCGCCTGGCGCTGCTCGTCGGCGCCGTCGAACCACACGGCCTCGAACAGCCAGGTCTCGTGTGACCATCCCACGGCGATGCGCTCCATGTCACCGATGGCAACAGGTCCGGAGACTTCCAGCCGGTCGGCGAGGTAGTCGCTGAGAACACCCGCCAGCTGGGCGTCAGCGGGAAACGCGGCATCGGTCGCGCTCACCCGGCGATCTCCATGCGACGGTCGATATCGCGGCGTAGCACTCGGCGGATCGCGTCGAGCGCTGCGACGGCGACCGGACCGTCAGGACCCCAGCGATACAGGGCCTCTACCAGGGAGCTCAACGACATCACGCTCAGGTCGCCCCGCAAATGTGCCAGCGAGGCGCGGACATCATCAGGAACCGCCGGCGACGACGTCTGCTCGCCTCCGATTAGCTCATCCAAGACCGAAATCAGCGGCGCTATGTCGGTGGTTTCCGCGGCCCGGTGCCGCTCTCCCAGCGCGGCCTCGCGTGCAAGTCGCTCCAGGATCACGCCAGCCATGTGGGTCTGTGTGCGCTGGTATTCGTCGTCGACAGCTGGCGCTATCTCGCGCCGCATCTGGCCGGCGAGGCGGTCCAGCAGCTCATGGACCTCAAAGCTCACTTGCGACTGCCCGACGCCCGGTCGCCGCTGCGCTTGGCTGCAGCGAAGCGATGCGTAGGCCACATGTCCTGATCCTCGCCCCACCACTCGCCTGCTCCGTCGACGTCCCATCTGATCAAGCTGTTGATGTCGATGAAGCTGTGGCGGTTGATGATGATCCGGCTCACTGGGCTGCCGGTCGCCACGAAGCGCTCGCCGGCGGCGTCGATGGCATCGATGCAAATCTCGGAAATCCAGCCGTCGGGGCTCCGGCGGACAGTGCGCTCACCGTCGACGAGGCTCGCCTGCGCATCGCCGTGCTGCACGAACCCATACGCGACACGATCGACCCCGTCTCGGGCGTCGGTGACCGCCAGGAATCCCGAGCCGTCGTCGCCGGCGCCGGTGACGTATGCCGCCTGACGGGGACGGTCCTCGGGTCGTCGACCCCACGTGCGATCGCGCATCGACCAGCAGTCAATGTCGATGTCCTCGCCGTTGAGCTGGATGTGGCCGGTGACCCGTCCGATCTGATCGAAGTGCGCCGAGTGGCCGAATGTCGAGCCTCCCGCCGTCAGCGGCCGCGGCGCCAGCACGGCCTCGAAACGCAGATCGGCGCTGAAGCGTCCAGGGTCGTCGTAGGCGAGCCGGTACGCCATCGTCGGAATCTCGACCTTGACGCTGACGCCATTCGGCAGCGTCTCATCGCGAAGGTCGAGCTCGGGCGGCAGGCGCAGCGCCGTGAGATTGGAGCTGTACGGCACCTCCCAGGGCAGGTGTGCGCTGTCGTCCCACACCCAGGCCCCGCCCGAGATCGTGCCGATGTTGTGGCGAGCGAGCGTGTAGAGCCAGCCTCCGAGCCGCCGCTCGCGGTGATGGAACGAATACCAGGCCGTCTCGGTGAACCACCAATCGTCGCCTCGCAGATGGGCGTGAAAACCGTCGTCTGCGGGAGTGAAGACCGGGATGCTGCCGGGTGGCTGGCTCACGGGCCGAAGCGTAGAACGACCAGCCGGGGCAGGACCGTGTGCGCGGCCAACGCCGGACCTGTATGTGACTTCGGCAGCGCGTACTGTTGCGGCATGGCTGAGCTTGCGCGTTTCAACCTGGACACACCGGACGAGGAGATCGTGGAGGTCGTGCGAATCGACGGCGGCGCGATCATCGAGGACGCCATCGATGTCGACATGCTGAACCGGCTCGAGGCCGAGCTGCGGCCGTGGATCGACCGCACCCCGGGCGGGCTCGACAACTTCTCCGGTCACAACACGACCCGCACCGGCGCGCTGGTCGCACGCTCGCCCGCATGCCGTGAGTTGGTGATGCACCCGAAGGTCATGGACATGGCCAACCGGTTCCTCAGCCCCTATACCAACAAGATCCAGCTGCACCTCACGCAGGTCATCAACATCAAGCCCGGCCAGGGAACTCAGCCGTTGCACCGCGACCGGGACGCATGGGGCGGCTATGTCCCCAGAGAGATCGACCCGCAGTTCAACACGATGTGGGCACTCAGCGACTTCACACCCGAGAACGGCGGCACCCGCATCGTTCCGGGTAGCCCCGGATGGGATCCCGAGCGCAGGGCCGACGACGACGAGAAGACCCAGGCCGCCATGGGCGCCGGATCGGTGCTGCTGTACTCGGGCTCGGTGATCCACGGCGGGGGCGAGAACCGCAGCGATGCCGAACGTACCGGCATCAACATCACCTACACGCTCGGCTGGCTGCGCACCGAGGAAAACCAGTTCCTCTCGTGCCCGCCGAGCATCGCCAAAGACCTCGATCCCGATCTGGCAGACCTGATGGGCTACTCGATGGGCAACTATGCGCTCGGCTACTACTCCGACCCCGACGGCATGCCCGGACCGGTTGACCTGCTCACCCCGGAGATCGTGCTCGGCCGCAAGCCGACCTCGAAGCACGACAACTCCTCATTGCTCGTCGGCGACTGAGTCGCCCTGCACCGGCTCAGCCAACGGCCGCATCGACACGCATCACTATTTCGATGAGCGCGCCGGTTGCCAGAAAGCTGCTTGAGCGCCGGGAACAGGCGCTCGGCGCGGGCGCGCAGCTCTTCTATACCGAGCCCCTGCACATCGTGCGGGGAGACGGCGTCGAACTGTTCGACGCCGACGGCCGCCGCTACATCGACATGTACAACAACGTGCCATGCGTGGGTCACGGCAACGCTCGCGTCGCCGACGCGATGGCTGCCCAGCAGGCCACGCTGAACGTGCACAGTCGGTACCTGCACGAGGGCATCGTCAGCTTCGCCGAGCGCCTAGTAGCGCTGCATCACGATGGCATCGAAAGCGCTGTCATCAGCTGCAGCGGCACCGAGGCTGTCGAGGTGGGGCTGCGCATGGCACGACTCGCCACGGGCCAGCGCGGCGTGATCGCCACCGACGCGACCTACCACGGGAACAGCGAGGCGGTCATTGCGCTGACGCTGGCAGCAAGGGAGCCAGAGGCGCATCCCGACCTTGCGACGATCCCCTTCCCGCAGCGCTTCCGTCCCATCGAAGACGGTCTCGATGACACTGAGCTGGCCGACGCTTATCTCGACCAGCTCGCAGCCGCCATCGGGCACCTCGAAGAATCTGGACACGGCGTCGCGGCAATCGTTTTGTGCTCGATCCTGGCGAACGAGGGCTTGCCGGACATCCCGGGCGACTTCATGGCGAGGGCCTCGCAGATGGTGCGCGACGCTGGTGGACTGGTCATCGCCGACGAGGTGCAGGCCGGCTACTGCCGGACTGGTCGCTGGTGGGGATACGAAGTCACGGGCTTCGAGCCTGACATCGCTGTGATGGGCAAGCCGATGGGCAACGGTCTGCCGCTGTCGGCGACGGTCGCCAGCAGGGAGATCGTGGAGGGCTTCCGCACGCGGACGCGACACTTCAACACGTTCGCCGCCAGTCCTTTGCAAGCAGCCGTGGGTCACGCGGTGATCGACGAGATCGAACAACGCGGCCTGGCGTCGAGCGTCAGCGAGATCGGCCGCAATCTGAAAGCCGCGCTCGTCGATCGGGCGGTTGGTTGCTCGTGGATCGGCGACGTTCGCGGGCACGGCCTGTTCATCGGCGTGGAGATGGTGTCCGGGAAGGATCTGGCGCCAGATCGAGCACGAGCCGTCGAGGTCACCGACCGGCTGAAAGAGCGAGGCATTCTTGCCTCGAACGCCGGTGCATTCGCCAACGTGCTGAAGCTCCGCCCGCCCCTCGTGCTGCAGCAGTCGCATGCAGAGGAGTTCCTGTCAGCCTTCCACGCTGTGCTGCAGGAACTCGATGGCTGACGGGGCTGCGATCCCGTACGAGACAGCCGCACGCATGGCGCTGCGGGAATTCGGCCTCGGGTCTGCACGACTACAGCTAGTTGGCATCAGCGAAAACGTCACATTCCGCGCCGACGACGATCACTCAGGTCAGTCCTACGTGCTGCGGCTGCATCGACCCGACTATCACACCCTCGAAGAACTCAACTCCGAACGGTTGTGGCTCGAGGCGCTGCGCAGCAGTGGCATTTCGGTGCCGACACCGGTTGCGGCGCCGGACGGACGTCATTTTGTTCCGGTCCACGTCACCGAGGGCGAGACTCGGCAGGTCGGCCTCAACCTCTGGGCACCCGGAGAGATCGTCGGCGAGCTGCTCACGGCTCACGACAAGAGCACCGATGCGGCCGGCCCGACCGAGATCGCCGAGCCGTTCGGGCAGCTCGGCGCTCTGATGGCAACGATGCACAATCAGGCGACGAGCTGGACGCCGCCGCCGTCGTTCCAGCGCCATCGTTTGGATCTGGATGGCTTGCTCGGCGATGCCCCCTTCTGGGGACCGTTCTGGGAGAGCCCGGTGCTCGACGAGCGCGAACGGGGGCTGCTGATCACCGCTCGCGATCACTGCCGGGCACAGCTTCGTCGCTACGGCGAGCCGAGCCGGACCTTCAGCATGATTCATGCCGATCTGCACCTGGCAAACCTGCTCACCCACGACGGGAAACTGGGCGTGATCGACTTCGACGACGCCGGTTTCGGATGGCACCAGTACGACATCGCGGTGGCGATGTTCCATTCGCGCGGCACAGCAGATTTCCGCGCGGCACGTCAGGCGTTCCTCCACAGCTACCGGGCAGTCCGCCCGATCAGCAACGACGACCTGGCGCTGGTGCCGATGTTCGAGCTCATCCGCGGCATGGCGATCCTTGGCTGGCGAGCCGAGCGGCCCGAGGTTCCCTGGCCCGAAGGCCAACTCGAGATGTTCCGCAGCGGCGTCGTAGCCGGTTGCGAGCGGCTGCTCAGCGGCGATCTGGACCGGGCGTAGGGTGCGCAGATGCACCAGCTCATCGGGGGCGAGCGCCGCACAGGACGGAGCATCGACTCGCTCACCGTCCGTGAGCCCGCATCCGGCAATGTGCTGGAACGAGTGGACATCGCATCGCTCGGCGACATCGATGACGCCGTCGCTGCCGCCAACAAGGCCTCGGTTGAGCTGGAGCAGCTGAGCTTCTTCGAACGTGCCGAACTGCTGCATGTCGCCGCCGACCGCATCGATGCCAGAGCCGACGACCACGCCGAGCAGCTCGCACGTGAGTCTGGCAAAGCGCTCTCGGCAGAAGCCGTTGACGAGCTGGCCGAATCGGCGGAGATCTTTCGCTTGGCCGCTGAAGAGATCAAGCGCCTGGAGACCCATGTGCTGCCCAGCGTGGATCCCCGCAAACGCGTCTTCACTCATCGCAAGCCGAACGGCGTGTACGCCTTGATCACGCCGTGGAACTTCCCGATGAACATTCCGGCGGAATTGCTGGCCGCCGCGCTGGCGGCGGGGAATCCGGCGGTGATCAAGCCGTCAGAACATGCCCCGCTTTCCGCGCTTGGCCTGGCCGAAGCGGTCACCGAGGCAGGATTCCCGCCCGGCGCAGTGTCGGTGGTGATGGGGCGCGGTGACATCGGGCAGGCACTGATATCGCATCCCGGGGTGCACGGTGTCGGCTTTGTGGGCTCGCGGGCGACAGCGGAGTTCATCGTGGCCGCGGCCGGCATGAAACGCACGATCATCGAGGCGTCGGGCAACGGTCCGCAGATCGTCTTTGACGATGCCGACCTAGCCGCAGCCGCCGATGCAGCGGTCTATGGCGCCCATTTCGTGTCGGGACAGTGCTGCGTCGCCACCGAACGTCTGCTGGTGCACCGCTCGGTCCACGACGAGGTGGTCGAGCGGCTGGTCGAACGGGCCGAACGTGTCGTTCTCGGCGATCCGCTGGACGAGGCCACGCTGATGGGTCCGCTCAACAACCACGCGGTTGCTGCCCGCATGGACGCGCACGTCGACGACGCCCAGGCCCTCGGGGCCCGGGTGCTCTGCGGCGGCGAGCGCCAGAGCGATCGCCCGACAGACTTGTACTACGAGCTGACGGTCATTGACGACGTCACACCTGCGATGGACGTGTTTCTGGACGAGACGTTCGGACCCGTCATTCCGGTCACCAGCTTCGACACCGACGATGAGGCCTTCGCGCTTGCAAACGCTTCTGATCTCGGCCTGCAGGCGTCTGTCTTCACCAAGTCATTGGCCCGTGCCTATCGGGCGGTTGACGAGCTGCGCAGCGGCACCGTGCTGGTCAACGAGGGCACCGCATTCTGGGAGCAGCACCCGCCGTTCGGCGGCGCCTCGCGAACCGGTACCGGCTGGGGCCGCATCGGCGGGAAGTACACGATCCTGGACATGACCGACCTGCGGACGGCCATCATCGACACCGGCTATCCCGCTTGAGATTGCACCCGGCCGGGGATCGGTGCGGCGAGGCGGGGTAGCGTCGGCCGTTGCTGTGCTGGCGGGCCGGGGGCAGGAGGGGTGCCGTGTGGGAGATCACTGAGCCCGATCTCGCACCGATCGCCTTGGGAGCTGCGGTGCTGGGCACCGGCGGCGGCGGGAATCCCTATCTCGGCAGGCTGCGGGTGCTGCAGGTACTGCGCAACGGCGGTCGGGTTCGCGTCATCGAGCCCGACGAGATCGCCGACGACGACCTGCTGGTAGCGGTCGGCGGCATGGGCTCGCCGATGGTGAGCCACGAGAAGCTCGCCGGCGGCGACGAGGAAACCGTGGCAGCCCGGGCGCTCGAAGGCCATCTGGGCCGGAAGTTCGACGCGATCGCTCCGTTCGAGATGGGCGGCAGCAACTCGATGGTGCCGATGGTGGTCGCCGCGGCAATGGACATTCCCATCGTGAACGGCGACGGCATGGGCCGCGCCTTTCCCGAGCTGCAGATGATCACGTACCTCATCTACGGCGGCAGCCCCTATCCCGCCGCGATTGCCGACGAGCGCGGCAACCAAGTGATCATCTCTGACGTGCTGAACGCCAAATGGCTCGAGCGCATCGCCCGGGCTGCGACGGTCGAGATGGGTGCGCACACCGGGCTGGCTTCCGCCGTGATGGATGGTGCGTACTGTCGCCGCTCGATCATCCCGCACACGTTGCGTCTCGCTAGTGAGATCGGTCATGCAGTGCACCGTGCCCGCGACGTCAAGGACGACCCGACCGAGGCGATCCTGGGTGTCGCAGGCGGTATGCGCTACCTACGCGGCAAGGTGACCGACGTGCACCGCCGTAACGCGGCAGGGTTTGCACGGGGCCAGATGACCGTGGCGGGCATCGATGACGATGCGGGGCGCACCATCCGCATCGACTTCCAGAACGAGAACCTCGCCATCTACGAGAACGATGTGCCAAAGGTGATGGTGCCCGACCTCATCACGCTGGTCACCACCGACACCGGCGAGCCGATCACTACGGAGCTGCTGCGCTTCGGCGTTCGCGCCGATGTGCTCGTGCTGCCCGCGCCGGAGTTGTTGCGCACCCCCGAAGCACTGGCGGTCGTCGGCCCGCACGCGTTCGGCATCGACGCCGAGTACCTGCCCGCCGTTTGACAGGTCACATGCGAGCGCCGGCGAGGCCGTGGCGCCTATTCGGGTGAGCGCCGGCGAAGCCTTGGCGCTCGCAACAATCAGTCAGACCAACGGCAGCACTTCGCTCGCGGTGAGGTCGATGATCTCCGAGAGCCGGTCGGTCGCGATGGGAGCGAGCGCCACCGAGTCGGCGCCACCGGCCAGCAGCGCCCGGATCTTGGCTGCGCATTCTTCCGGGGTGCCCGCGACGGTCAGGTCGGCGACCCACTGGTCCGGCATGCCGTCTCGCACGGCTTGGTAGCCGCCCTGCTCGATCAGTACCTGCAGCTCGTCGGAAATGCCGTACACATCGGTGAGGGCATTGGGGCCGTGCTGGCGGTAGAAGGCCAGCGATGCCCGCGCCGAGTCGCGAGCTGCCTGGCCGTCTTCGTCCACGGCGTACAGCGCGAACACGGTGATCGGGTGAGGATCGGTGCGACCAGCGATCTTGCGGCCCTCGTCTATGCGCTCGGAGGCCCACTCCACGTAGCGCAAGCTCGAGCACACCGACAGGATCGTCCCGTCGGCGATCTCGCCGCCCAGCCGCAGCATGTTCGGCCCTGACACGCCAAGGCGGACCGGCATCGGCGGTCCCGTCTCGGGAAAAGTCAGCTTGACATTGTCGAATTCGTACAGGCCGCCGTGGCGGTCCAGCGTCTCGCCGGCGAGCAGCGCCTTGACCGCCGTCACGCATTCCCGCACGGCCTGCAGCGGCGAGCGGGGATGCAAGCCCATCTGGCGAACCCACGCCGGCACACCTAGGCCGACTCCCGCGATCAGCCGTTCGGGCGACGAGCGGCTCAGCGTGGCCAGTTCCATCGCCAGCACCGAAGGATGGCGCGCCACCGCCGACACCACGCCTAGGCCCACGGTGATCTCGCTCGTGGCCCCCAGCACCACCGAGGCACCGGAAATGCCGCCGGTGAAGAAATAATCCTCCGCAAGCCAGATCTCGTTGAAGCCGTTCTCTTCGGCCTGCGTGGCAGCCCCTGCGATGTCCTCGGGGGCGATCGCGCTGCCCAAGATGAGGCCGATCTTGCCCTGCGTGCTCATGTGCCAGCTCCCCCGCTGGATGCGCCGTTGCCTGCGGCAAGATCACCGACCGCCTTTACCCGAATCCGTATGGCGTTCGACGGCAGGTACGTGAGCGGGATCTCGTCCACATCGGTGATTTCCACCGTGGCCGCGTCGGCGCCCGCATCGACCGCGCACTGTGCCGTAACCGAGCGGGCCTCGGTCATCGCTTCGTCCCGGGTCATCGACGCCATCGAATACACCCGGTCGGTCTCCGCGCCGACCTGTGCGATGGCTGCGCCGATCGCACTGGCAACCGAGAAGTGATCCGGCCGGATGGTCTCCGAAGCGCCCGCCAGGCCGTCGCGCACCAGCACTCCCCCACCGCCGACGATGACGACCGGCACGGGATCGGCCGAGGTTTTCATCTGCTCGACGGCCGTCGAGAGCATGTCCTGCATGCGATCGACCGCATCGCCGACCAGCGTCTCATCGAGAGCGTCGACGGTGCTCGCGTCGCCGATCTCGGCCATACCGGCGGCAGTGGCCACGTCGGTAGCGGTCAGCTCGACGCCGCCGAAGACGAGCGCCCGTTCGGTGAGCTCGTAGCCAACGCTGTCCGGCCCGACCGTCACGCCGGCTGCGGCGCCATTGGCGGAGCGCACCAGGCTCCCGCCGCCCAGCCCGAGCGACAGCACGTCGGGCATGCGGAAGTTGGTCCGCACGCCCGCTACCGACACCGCGGTGGAGGCCTCACGCGGGAAGCCATGCACCAGCACGCCGATATCGGACGTGGTGCCCCCGACGTCGATGACAACTCCGTCGCGGATGCCGCTCAGGAAGGCTGCCCCACGCATCGAGTTGGTGGGCCCTGAGGCGAACGTTGCCACCGGGTAGCGGCGAGCGAAGTCGGCGCT
>NZ_JAPYOK010000095.1:0-36681 GCF_028283155.1 Candidatus Poriferisodalis multihospitum
CTCCGGGTTCGGCGTCTCCAAACACCGATCCCAGCAGGGCCTCGACCCCTACAAACAGACCCTCAACCCACCCTCAACCCACAAAACCGCGAAGGGCCCCATTTTCTGACGCCACGCGGTCGAGCCGCGCCGAGCGATACTGCACCAGTGGGATACGACCCGTATCGCAAGCACAGCATCACCCGGCTCGACTACGTGCTGGTTGCCGTCGCCTCGCTGGTCGCGCTCGGCCTGGTGCTGTGGGCGGTGCTGGCCTGATGGCGTCGATGCGTCATCTCGAGCCGGTGCCCGGTTTCGAAGTGCGCCGAGTGCAGCCCTTCGAAGCGGTCAAGCGATACGTCTGCGGCGGCTGCGCCAACTCCATCGAAACCGGTACTGGCCATGTGGTCGCCGTTCCTGTACATGCTCCCGATCTCAGGCGTCACTGGCACTGGGGTTGCTGGCAGGCACGCGACCGGCGCCGACCGGTCGGGTGAGCAGCGCCGCGGGCTAGAAGGCGCCGGTGAGCACCTCTACTTTGCGGCCCATGACGGACGCGGCGTCACAGCGAATCGGACCGCGCCAGCCGCCTCGCTGGCGCACGTAGTGCGCTGCGAGCCGCCGGATTTGCTGCTGCTTGCGAGCGGTGATCGCCTCGAAACCCGTACCGAAGCGATCACTGGAGCGGGTCTTCACTTCGCAGATCACCAAGTGGGTTCCATTGGTCACCACTAGGTCCAGCTCGCCGAGCTGGCATCGCCAATTGCGATCCAGCACGCGGTAGCCGCGCTCGGCATACCAGCGCTCGACGAGACCTTCGCCGTACCTGCCGAGTGCCTGGCGGCGAGCGGTCACGCGCGCCCCGCGACCGATCGTGTGCCGCTAGAAGCGCTTCTCGGGAATACGCGCTGCCTTGCCGACGCGGTCGCGCAGGTAGTACAGCTTCGCTCGGCGCACATCGCCGATCGCTACACGCTCGATCTTGGCAATGGTGGGAGCGTGCAGCGGAAATGTCCGCTCGACCCCGACGCCGAAGCTGAGCTTGCGAACTGTGAACGTTTCGCTGATGCCCGACGAGTGCCGTGCGATCACGTACCCCTCGAATACCTGGGTGCGCTGCCGGTTGCCCTCGACGACGCGCACGTGGACGCGCACGGTGTCACCTGGGCCGAAGTCGGGATGATCGTCTCGAAGACGAGCCTGGTCGACAAGATCGGTGCTGCCCATGGCGATCCGACTCCCGTGATCGGCGTGACGACGAACACCGCAGGCTAGTGGTCAGTCCGCGGATTGCCGCAACGGGAGTTCGAGGCCGAACTCTGTGAGGAGCTCTCGGTCCGCCTCGCTCACGCCTCGTGCGGCCAGCAGATCGGGGCGCTCTGCCGCAGTGCGGACCAGCGCCATCGCCCGGCGCCAACGGCCGACACGAGCGTGGTCGCCGCTGCGCAGCACCTCGGGCGCGTCGAGTCCGCGGAATGATGCGGGGCGCGTCCACTGCGGGTGTTCCAGCAGCCCGGCGGCAAAGCTCTCGTCTGCGCTGGAAGCCTCGTTGCCCAGCACACCGGGCACGAGCCTCCCGACCGCCTCCACGACGACCATGGCGGCGATTTCGCCGCCGGCCAGCACAACATCGCCGATGGAAACCGAGCCATCGACCAGCTCGGTGCGAATGCGCTCGTCCACGCCTTCATAGCGGCCGCACAGCAGGCTGAAGCCGCCGGAGGTTGCCAGCTCAGCTGCCATCGCCTGATCGAACCGCCGGCCTCCGGCGTCGAGCAACAGCAGCGGCCGTGGCGGCACCACCGCCTCGACGGCGGCGAAGACCGGCTCAGGCATCAGGATCATGCCCGGCCCGCCTCCGAACGGAGCATCGTCGACCGTGCGATGGGCGTCGGCCGTCGCCAGCCGCAGGTCCCAGCAGCGGATGTCGAGCAAGCCGCTCTCTCGGGCTCGCCCGAGAATGCTCAGCTCGCACATGGCATCGAGCTCGGCCGGGAAGATGGAGAACAGATCGATGCGCAGTGCTGCCTCCGGCCCCTGCGCCGGAGCGGATTGGGCGCTACCCGAGTTCGAAGAGGCCATCGGGCACCTCCACGTGGACGGCACCGGGTTCGCTGCGCACCACGAAGGTCAGCGGCACGAGGTGCCCCGTGTCGAGTTCGAGCAGGTCCGCGGCAGGATTAGCCACGACACTCGTGATCACACCGGCGTCGAAGCCGTGCTGATCGATGAGCGAGCTTCCGCACAACTCGTGCACCCACAGCTCGTCGGGATCGTCCAACGGCTCAGCAAAGACTGTCGTGCCCGTCAGCGCTGCCGCGGCATCGCGATCATCGATGCCCTCGAATCTGACGAGCCATCGATTCCCGTCGAAGCGGGCACGGGACACCACTCGCTCCCCTGCTGCGGTGATGAGTCTCGAGCCGATGTCGAATCGCTCCAGCCGGTTGGTGACCGGGTGCATCACGACATCGCCGCGCACACCGTGGGCGCGTCCGACAGTTGCGATCTCCAGCAAGGCTGCCGGTTTCCGCTCTTGTTCGCTCCGCTCACGGGCCGCTCGGGCCACGGCTTCGCCTCTGGACGGGACTCAGTCCCGGAAGTCGACTTCGACCTGGACGCCATCGCGATGGGCTGCGGCGCGCACCAGCGTTCGGATGGCGTTCGCCACGCGACCACGCTTGCCGATGACCCGGCCGATGTCATCCGAGCTCACCGTCGCCGTCAGGCTCAGTTTCGAGCCTGACTCCGCGATCTCCACTTCCACCTGGTCGGGATGTTCGACAAGCTGAGCGATGAGATACAGCAAGACCTCTTCAGCGGTAGTGGTGTCCGTGTCTGCGCCGGTGTGACCGTCGGTCACTGGGCCTCCCCAGGATCAGGAGACTTCGGCTCAGATGCCCCGTTCTGGAGCGCTGGCTCATCGGCAGGCACTTCTGCGGAAGCCTCTGGTGAGTCGTCTGCGCCCGTCTCGGGGGTATCGAGCACCAGATCGGGCGTGGGTGCGGGTGCGGGCTCGGAAGGTGCAGCTTGCGCAGCATCCGCATTGCTGTCTGCGGACCCCGAGGAACCCTGAGTGCGGAATTCGTCCCACGCGCCAGAGATCGTCAGCAGCTTGGAGACGGTGTCACTGGGCTGAGCCCCGTGACTGAGCCAATGGACAGCGCGCTCATTGGCGATCGAGATCGCAGAGGGCTCCTGTCGAGGGTCGTAGGTGCCGATGATCTCCAGCACGCGGCCATCGCGTGGCTTGCGACTGTCGACCGCCACGACGCGATAGCTGGGCTGCTTCTTCTTGCCGGTGCGCTTGAGGCGCAGACGAACGGCCATGTTGCTCCCGGTTGGGTGAATTCGGATGGGGGCTCGTTGGGGATCGGCGATCCACTGGGCCGCCGCGCCGACGAACGATCCTAACGGGCCGCTGCTCGCTATCACCTTGGAGACGCGCCCGCCGAGGGAGCGGATGAGCGCTCAGCGGCCGGGCAGCTTCAGGTCGAGTGCATCCCAGTCAATGTCGGCGACGGACGGTTTGCCTGCCGGTTTGCCCGTTCGGGACGTTCCCTTGGGCGTGGCCCTGCCTCCCCCGCCGGTACGCGAGCCGCCCGCCGCACGGCCGGCGCCCTTCGGGCGCTTGCGGGCAGCCTTGCGGCTGGCCGGTCGGCGCTTCGAGCCCAAACCCATCATGCCGCCCATCATCTTGCGCATCTGCGTGAACTGCTTGAGCAGGTTGCTGACCTGCGCTGATGATGTACCGCTGCCGGCGGCGATGCGGGCCCGGCGGGAGGCATCGATGATCTCCGGCGACACACGCTCCGCCGGCGTCATAGACAGCACGATGGCTTCAGCGGTGGTGATGCGATCATCATCGATCTCGGCATTGCGGACCTGGTCGGAGACGCCCGGCATCATCGAGACGATGCTCTGCAGGTTGCCCATCTTGCGGAGCTGACGAAGCTGATCCACGAAGTCATCGAGCGTGAATGTGCCCTCGACGAGACGCTGAGCGGCCGCCTCCGCCTCTTCCTGCTCGTAGACGCGCTCTGCCTTCTCGATGAGCGTCATCACGTCGCCCATGCCGAGAATCCGGCTCGCCATGCGGTCCGGATGGAACTGCTCGAAGTCGTCGATCTTCTCCCCGACCGACGCGAAGGCCACGGGGCGGCCGACAACCTCGGCAACTGACAGAGCCGCACCGCCGCGGGCATCACCGTCGAGCTTGGTCAGGATGATCCCGTCCACTTCGAGCGTTGCGTGGAAGGCCTCAGCGGTTGCAACAGCGTCCTGGCCCACCATGGAGTCGACGACGAGGAAGGTGTAGTGGGGTTCGACGGCGTCCGAGATGCGGGCGACCTCGGTCATCAGCTCGGCATCGACCGCCAGCCGGCCTGCCGTGTCCACGATGAGCACATCGCGGCCGGCATGGCGGGCGTGGGTGAGTCCGCCTGCCGCACAGGCCACGGGGTCGCCCGGCTCGCTCCAGACCTCCACATCGATGCTGCGGGCAAGCGTCCGCAGCTGCTCGACGGCTGCGGGGCGCTGCAGGTCGGCTCCGACCAGCAGGGGGTTGCGGCCCTGGGATTTGCACCACTGGGCCAACTTGGCTGCAGCGGTCGTCTTGCCGGAGCCCTGGAGTCCGGCCAGCAGCACCACCGTGGGCGGCTTCGACGCGAACTGGACGTTCAGAGGGCTGGTGCCCAGGATGTCGATGAGCTCGTCGTTGACGATCTTGGTGACCTGCTGGCCGGGTGTGAGGCTGGCGGTGACCTCGCCGCCGACGCTGCGCTCGCGGACCCGCTCCACGAAGCGGCGCACGACCGCAACATTGACGTCAGCTTCGAGCAACGCCAACCGGATCTCGGCCAGTGCCTCGTCGACGTCGGCAGGACGCATGCGTCCGCGATCTCGCAAGCCCCGCAAAGTTCCGGACAGGCGTTCAGTCAGCGTGTCGAACATCACTCATCCCTGCTCGTCAGCATCGACACCGAGCAGCGCATTGACGTAGCTTTCGGCGTCGAAGTCGACGAGATCGTCGGGGCCCTCGCCGAGCCCCACCAGCTTCACCGGCAGGCCCAGCTCGGCCTCGATGGCGAAGACAATGCCGCCCTTGGCCGAGCCGTCCAGCT
Organism: Candidatus Poriferisodalis multihospitum; assembly: GCF_028283155.1. Lineage (NCBI taxonomy): Bacteria > Bacillati > Actinomycetota > Acidimicrobiia > Acidimicrobiales > Candidatus Poriferisodalaceae > Candidatus Poriferisodalis > Candidatus Poriferisodalis multihospitum. The sequence goes on from NZ_JAPYOK010000095.1 coordinate 5,103, forward strand.
TGGTGAGCACCACGCCCGTGACATCGGTGGCCTCGGCGAAAGCCCGCGCTTGGCTCAATCCATTCTGACCGGTCGTGGCGTCGATGACGAGCAGCGTCTCGGCAACAGCGCCCGGTTCACGATCAGCGACCCGGCGGACTTTCGCGAGCTCGTCCATCAGGTTCTTGCGGTTCTGCAGCCTGCCGGCAGTGTCAGCAAGGACCACGTCGGCACCGCGGGCCGCCGCTGCACTGACGGCGTCATGCACCACCGAGCTGGGATCCGCCCCAGAGCTGCCCGAGATCAGCGCCGCCCCGCATCGATCCGCCCACGTCTGCAGCTGAGAGTCCGCAGCTGCGCGGAAGGTGTCGGCGGCCGCCATCACCACAAGCTGACCGTCCGCCGAGAGCCGGGCGCCCACCTTGCCGATCGTGGTGGTCTTGCCCACACCGTTGACTCCCACGAACAGCCAGACGGGCGTGGCACCCTCCCGGTCCGGTGCGGTCGCGTGCAGCGTGCGATCCGCATCAAGCGCCGCGCGCATCTGGTCAGCCAGCGCTTGCACCAGTTCGTCGGCATCGACGATGTCCTGATCAGCGGCAGTGCTGCGCAGGCGTTCCAGTGTGGCCATCGTGGTCTCCACGCCGACATCGGCGCCGAGCAGGGCCTCTTCCAGGGTCTCCCACGCTGTCTCGTCAGGTCGCCGTCGGTTGATCGACGCCAAGCGCTCGCGCAGCGTGCGGCGCGATGAGGCCAGTCCCGAGCTGAAGGTGGCTGGGGTCGGCACCCGCACCGCGACCGGCTCATCGATCGTCCGTGCCGCAGGTGGGGACACGGCGACAGGCGCGTGCGGTGACGCCGCTCCCGAACGCCGCTGCCTTGCACGATGAACGAACGGAAGGGAGCCGAGGAGCACCGTCGCCACGAAAAAGATGCCAATGACGATGAGAACTGTCGTGGTGCTCACTGGTCGGCAGGCTACCGAGGTGCCGTCGCGGGCTCCCTGCCGTGCTCCAAGGGGGGCTGTTCCATGGGCTCGTCGGGGCCGGGTGAGCCGCCAGCAGCGATGAGTGCGGCCGCTTGGGAAGGCCGCTCCGAAACGACCACACTCGAGCCGCCGGGCGGCATGGACACGCCGTACAGGACGTCAGCGGATTCCATCGTGCGTCGCTGGTGGCTCACGATGATCAACTGCGATTCCCGCCGAAACTCGGCCACGAGATCCAGGAAACGCTGCAGGTTGACGTCGTCGAGCGCTGCTTCGACTTCGTCGAGGACGTAGAACGGCGACGGCCGGCTGCGGAAGACAGCGAAGAGGTAGGCCAGCGCCACCAGCGAGCGCTCGCCGCCAGACAGCAGCGACAACCGTCCGATCCGCTTGCCGGCTGGCCGAACATCAAGTTCCACACCGCACGTGAGGAGCTCTTCGGGATCGGTCAGCGAGAGCCGGCCCGTGCCGCCCGGGAACAGTGTGCTGAACAGCTCGGCAAAGTTCCGGGCGACATCTTCGAATGCGTCCGCGAATGTGGCGATGATCTCTGCGTCGATGGCACGGATGACCTTGTGCAGCTCTCGGCGGCTGTTGCGCACATCCGCGAGCTGAGTGGCCACGAATTCGAAACGCTCCGAAGCCTCCTCGTACTCCGACAGCGCCAGCGGGTTCACCGGGCCCAGACGGTTCAGATCCGCACGCAGCGCCCGTTCGTGTGCCGAGGCGGTAACGCCGTCGGGCAACCGCGGAGGCGATGCAGCAAGCGCCATCGCAGGGTCTGCGTCGAAATCCGCACGCAGCGCCGAGATCAGGGCGTCCCGCTTGGTGCGCCGTTCTGCATCTGCCACGTCGAGAGCCGCCAGCTCAGTGCGCGACTGCTCTTGGCGGGAAGCAGCAGCATCACGCTCGTGGCGGAGTGCATCGAGGCGTTCCGTGAGCTGCCGAATGAGCTCGGTGCGGGCCTCGTGGCGAGAACGCAGGTGCCGCGCCTCGGCATCGAGGCGTTGACGGTGCTGCGAGAGCAGCAGCGCAAGACGATCCAACCCCGACACGATGACCTCGGCCCTGTCCAGCCGAGCGACAGCGGCTGCGTGGGAGCTCTCGTGACCTGCAAGACGCTGCGAAATGGCACCGAGCCGCTCGGCGAGCGCCGACCGGCGCTGCTGCTGCGCGGCGGCCCGGTCGTGGGCAGCCTGAACCTGAGCGGACTGCCGGGCGGCAGCAGTGGCGATGCGGCGTCGCAGTGTCTCAGCTGTGCGCTGAGCCTGCTGGAACGCATCGAGCGCGGCCCCGTGCGCCTGCTGTGCCGAGGCCCATGCTGCGGCAGCCTGACGATGGTCGTGGGTCAGCTCGTCAATCCGTCCGCGTGCATGATCGAGCGCTGCGGTCGCCGCAGCCGGACCCGTGCTGCCGATGCGCCAACGTCGAGGCCCGAACCGGTCGCCGTTTGCCGTCACGAAGACCGTGTCGCGGTCGGCCTGCGCGCGGTCGTACGCACTGGACCAATCACCGGGAACACAGATCGCTGCACCGACAATTGCGTCCAGCAACGTCTCGAGCTCGTTGCGGCACCACTCCGGAGCGTCGGCAGCCACCTGCAGATGCGGCCGCACGAACTCGCCGTCCGCTGCCTGGTGGCTCGATTCGCGAGCGGCTGGCAGCTTGTCGAGCGAGATCACCGAGCCGCTCGTGTCGCCCTCGGCAAGCACTGCAAGCGCCGCTGCAGCCGCGCTGTCATCGCGAACGACGACTGCCGACATTGCTCCGTCCGCGGCAGCCTCGACGGCAGCCTCCCAGCCGCCATCGACCGTCACCAGATCGTCGAGCACACCGACTACTCCGGCCACGCCATCCAGCGCAGCGATGCCGGAATCGGTGCGTGCAGCGGCTACCGCAGACGCCAACGCCTCGAACCGCCCGATCCAGTGCTGCAGCTCCTCCGCGGCGCCTCGCTGATGCTCGTCGGCCTGTGACAGCGTTGCGGCTGCGGCGGCGAGACGCGCCTCGGCCCCGGCTCTGGCCTCTTCGGCTGCATTCACCGCCGCATCGTCGCCGGTCTCCAAGCTCGCTTCGTCCGGCTGTTCCTTCGAAGGCACAGCCTGCGCGGGGGCTGCGTCGATCTCTGCCAGTTCGGCTGAGACGCGTGCGTGCTCGTCGGTCAGCGTTACCACCACGTCGGAATCCAGCAGGGCGTTGCGCTCTCGCTCGACTGAGCGCATTCGCTCATACGTCTGGCCGATCAAGCCGCGCGCCCGCTCCGACAGCGACACCGCCCGCGGCAGCCGATCAGCCGGCTCGGCTGACAGTTGTGCGAGCTGCGACTGCGCGTCGTCGATCGCCCCGTCGATGTCGGAGATCGATGCCGCCGCCGCTTCCTGCCGGGCCGCGAAGGTGACCCGCCGAGCGTCGGACGTGCTCTGCGCCTCCTGATGTGCTGCCAGCTCACGTCCCGCGTTGTAGAGCTGGACCTCGACCAGTTCTGCGCTGATCTCCTGATGCCGCCGGGCAGCCGTGGCCTGCCGCTCCAGCGGCCGAAGCTGGCGACGCAGCTCACGCTGCAGATCCACCAGGCGAGTCACATTTGCCTCGGTGCTCTCCAGCCGCCGCTCGGCCCGCTCCTTGCGGCGACGGAACTTCAGCACTCCGGCCGCTTCCTCGATCAGCGCGCGCCGTTCTTCGGGACGGGCTGCCAGGACCTGCTCGATCTGGCCTTGCGCCACAATGATGTGCTGCTGGCGACCCACCCCGGCGTCGTTGAGCAGTTCCTGCAGGTCGAGCAGCCGGCAGGGCGTCCCATTGAGTGCGTATTCGGACTCGCCCGAGCGGAACAGCGTGCGAGTGATGGCTACTTCTGCTGTCTGCGTGGGCAGCGTCTGCGACTCGTTGTCGATGATCAGGGTGACTTGTGCTCGGCCCAGGGCCGTCCGGCGATCGGTGCCTGCGAAGACGACGTCGTCCATCCGCTGGCCTCGCAATGCGCGCGGCCCCTGCGCACCGAGCACCCACGCGATGGCGTCGACGACGTTCGACTTGCCGCTGCCGTTCGGGCCCACCACCACCGTGACGCCTGGCTCGAAGGTGAGCGTGGCCGTGTCTGCGAACGACTTGAAACCGGACAGTGTCAGGGAGCGAAGGAACACGGCAGCTCGAAGCGTGAGGGTTGGCGTCTACACCTGATAATCGCAGTAGTGGTGCGTCACACCCCGGATGACCGTGGTGAGAACATCGCCCCGGCCATTGCGACATCGCTCTCCCGCCCGCCCGAATACTTCGAGGTAGGGATCGAAGCCCCCTGACTTGCCGAAGATGTCGAGATGGCCGCTAGTGCCCGAACCCCGGTACTTGATGGAGTTGTGAACCGTTTCGACAATGGCGCGGTAGAGCCGCCGCACTTCTTGGGTGTTCAGTTCGCTGGCAACTCGTGCATGGGAGAGGCGCGCTGCATGCAACACCTCGTCGGAGTACATCGGTCCGAACCCCACGACGAAGGTTGCGTCCAAGAGCAGATCGCGGATGGTGTCGGAACGACCGCGCAGCATGAAGGCGAAATCGGTCCAGGGCATCGGCATGTCGACCGGGTCGAAGCCGAGATCGACCTGGTCCGGGAACACCTTGTGGTAGCGGTTCTTCGCGATCACGCGCAGCGTCGCCTCAGCACCCGAGTCAAGCAGGCGCAGCTGTCCGCCCTTGGTGAACGTCAGCACGACCTTCGTGTCGGGATCCTGGGGCGTTCTGGACGTAGCCCGCCGCAGTGACCCCGTAGCTCCAAAGTGCGCCACCATGACCTCGTCCGGCCCGAGGTCGAACAGCAACAACGTGCCGTCGCGAGACACCGACAAGATCTTCTTGCCCTCGAGCAGGTCGGCGAACTGCTGCTTCGATCGCATGGCCGGCAGCGCCTTCTTGGTGCCTGGGACATCGACCGTTTTGACCCGGCGGCCCGTGATTTCCTTGTCGAGATCGCGTCGGGCGATCTCGATCTCCGGCAATTCAGCCATGAGCGGGCTCCTCCGCATCAACAGGTGGATCGTCGAGGTCTTCCAGGCGAGTGCACGCTGCTTGTGCCGCGCGGCGCTCGGCAGCACGCTTGGTGGAACCCTCGCCGCGCCCCCAGACCTCATCGAGAATGCGCGCCGCAGCAACGAAGCGAGGGCGGTGCGCGGGTCCCGAGCTCGACACGTCGTAGGTGGGCTCGGCGCCGAATTGCCGGGCCACGAGTTCCTGCAGCCGGTTCTTTGCTTCACGCGTGCCCGGCTCGCTCGCCGCTTCGGCGAGACGCTCGCCCATCAGCCGCTCGACGATGTCGCGAGCAGCAGCGAGGCCGCCGTCGAGGAACACCGCGCCCAGCACCGCTTCGAGCCCATCGGCCAGGATCGACTCCTTGTCGGCGCCACCGGTCGCAGCCTCACCCTTGCCGAGCAGCAGCGCCGGTCCGAGCTCGCAGCGTCGAGCGGCTTCGGCCAACGCGCCGGCGTTCACCACGGCGGATCGCACCGCACTCAGGTCACCTGGTCCGAGATCAGGCCAGCGCGTCACTGCAAGCTGGCAAACGCAGAGACCGAGCACGGCGTCGCCGAGGAACTCCAAGCGTTCGTTGGAGGCCACCTGCGAGCCCGTCTGCTGTTCAACGCTGCGCTCATGGCACCAGCTCCGGTGCGACAGCGCCTCAGTCAGAAGTCCGGCGTCAGCAAAGCGATACCCGACACGCCTCTCAAAGCTGTCGTGCTCAGCGAGTTCGGCGACAGCGGCCTCCACGTCAGCCGACGCGCTCCATCACATAGTCGATGGCATCGCGCACGGTCTTGAGGTCTTCGAGGTCTTCGTCTTCGATACGAAAGCCCACCGTGCGGTCCGACAGCTCCTCTTCCAGCGCCTCGACCAGTTCGATCAGTGCCAGCGAATCGGCACCGAGGTCATCTACAAACGAGGACGACTCGGCGATCGCAGAAGGTTCCAGCTCCAAGATGTCGGCGAGCTGGTTGCGGATGAGATCGAAGACCTCCTCACGCTCGGGGGGACTCTGGCGCACATGAGTTTCGGCGGGCATGGCGGCCACGAGCCTACCGGTGGTCCCTAGGAGGCGACGGGAGGCTGACGGCCGCGAGCTCGCCCGGCAAGTCAGCCGCGACCAAACGATGAGCGGCCCTGACGGCGCTCGTGATGGCTTTCGGGCTCGACGAACCGTGCGCGATCACACAGACTCCCCGCACGCCGAGCAGCACCGCGCCGCCGATGTTGTCGGCGCTCATTTCGTCGGCGAGCGGTGCCAGCAGTCGAAGCGCTGCGGCGCCCGCCTCCCCGCCTTCGGCGAGACGCTCGAGAATCAGGCGCACGAAGAACGATGCCGTGCCTTCGAGCGACTTCAGCAGCACGTTGCCGGTGAAGCCGTCGGTGACCACGACATCCACGGGGCCGTCGAGGAGGTCGCCACCTTCGACGTTGCCATAGAAATCGATCTCGTCGTCGGCCGCTAGCAGCTTGTGGGTCTCCTTGATGAGCAGGTTGCCCTTTTCGGGTTCCTCGCCGATCGAGAGCAAGCCGACGCTCGGCACCGCCACGCCGAAGCGGATGCGGCTGTAGGCCGAGCCCAGACGGGCGAACTGATGCAGCCATTGGGCGTCGCAGTCGGCCATCGCGCCCGAATCGAGCAGGACGCGGGCTGTGCGGCCGCCCGGCACGGGGAACGCAGTAGCTATGGCCGGCCGGGCAACGCCGGCCAAGCGCTTGAGCCTCAGCAGCGCCGCTGCGGCCACGGCACCGGTGTTTCCGGCGCTCACCACCGCAGAGGCCTCGCCGTCACGCACGGCGTTCACCGCTCGGCTGATCGACGAGTCTCTCTTGGTCCGCACCGCGCGGCTCGGCTCCTCGGACATCTCGATGACCTCGGAAGCCTCGATGATGGGGAGCGACTCGCCGCCGGCAGCGGCGATGGCATCACGGCGGCCCACGAGGACGACATCGAGGCCCTCGCGCACGGCCTCCAGCGCCCCCTCCACGACGACGGCGGGGGCGTCGTCGCCGCCCATTGCGTCGACGGCGACCGGCAGCGTCATCAGCCCGGCCCCGAGGTCGCCATCCGGCCCAGCCCTAGGCGATATCGAGGGCCTGGCGACCGCCGTACCAACCGCACTGCCCGCAGACTCGGTGGGGCAGCTTTGCTGCGCCGCAGCGGGGGCACAGGCTCCGCGGCGCCTCGGCCAGACGCCACGCCGCAGCGCGGCGCGAACGAGTCTTGCTCTTGGATGTCTTCTTCTTGGGGACTGCCACCGTTCGGGCTCCTCGATCGGATCGACTCCACGAGCAGACTGGGCAGCCTATCCATTGGCGCTCCCAAGCCGACCCCTCACGTCGAGTTCAGGACGGCCCGTCCATGCGGCCCCGCAGCGCCTCCAGCGCCTCCCAGCGCGGATCTGCGAGCTCCGCCGGGCCGTCTTCGGCCGCATCTTCGCGGGCCTCGGCGAGCTCTGCAGGAAGGTTCGGGCACGGCTCGGGATGCGGGCACCGGATGGCCTCGATGGGCAGTTCCAGCAGCACCGCCTCTCGCACCATCGGAGTGAGATCTGCGTATTCGGGCCCGAGCCCATATTGCTCGCCTTCGCGGGGTTCGGCGGTGAACACCTCGCTGACCGCCGTCCGCACCTCCCCGTCGAGCGGCAGCCAGCAACGGGCGCACGGACCCGTCCAAGCGGCAGTGACCTCGCCGGCGACGCTGAGGCCGCCGCCGATCAGTTCCAGCGCCAATGCCACCTCGACATCACTGTCGAGCGGCACTTCGACATCGGCAATGCACAGGGGGTCTCGTGATTCGGGGTCGAGCAGTTCTGACGCTGGCACGGTCGCAGACCACGCGAGCTGACCATCCGAAATCAACCGCAGGGGAACAGACAGGGACCGCTGGCGGTCCCTCTTGCTCACATCTGATCCTGGTCGAACACCACTGGATGAGTGTCGGGCGAACGAGCATCAGGGCCGCGGCCAGCCGCTCCGGGTGCTCCGGTGCCTGCGGCGTCTCCCCCAGTGCGCACAGGCGGAGCACTCGGTGACGAAGGCGTCACCGGCGTCGCGGCACGCTTGCCGAGCTTTCGCCGAGCGGCCTGTACCGCAATCTGGACTTGGTCGACAGCGCTGGCGAACTGAGCGAGCTGCCGCTCGCAGTACTCGTCGACCTCGTGGCGGCGGCGGCGGGTCTGGATTCGGGCATCGTCGAGCAGCTGGCGCGCACGGCGCTCGGCTGCACGCACGACCTCGGTTCGCTGCACCATCTGCGCGACGCGGCTGCGCGCCTCATCGATGACCAGATTGGCGTCGACACGTGCCTGGGCAAGCACTTCATCACGCTCGCGAAGCAGCCAGCGAGCTTGGCGCGTCTCGTCGGGCACGGCCGCCAGCGCAGACTCGAGCAGGGTCATCACCTCGTCCCGATTGATCATGACCGAGGTGGACAGTGGCATCGGGCGAGCGGCGTCGATGATCTCCATGGCCTCATGGATGAACTGCTCGGCCGTCACCGAGGCAGGGCGCGGAGCGAGCGTTGCCGGGCCACGAGCGTGCGGTGACGTCGGCGTCTCCTCGGTGGTCGCCGCAGTCTCGAACGACGGCTGTCCGAACGGAGCCTGCGGCTGGGGCACTGCGGGGTGAACCCCCGACTGGGGCGGCGCCTCGACGCCCCCCTCGGACATGCTCATGTGCCCGCCTCCTGCGTGATGTGCTGTTGCAGTCGAGCGGCCACCGCGGGCGGGACGAGGTGCGAGCAGTCGCCGCCGAACTTGGTGATCTCCCGGATGTAGTTGGAAGCGATGAAGAGATGCTCGGTCCGCGGGGGGACGAAGACGGTCTCGATACCGGTGACCGATTGATTCATGTGCGCCATGCGCAACTCGGACTCGAAGTCGCTCTGGCTGCGAAGCCCCTTCACGATGACATCGGCACCGAGGCGCTGAGCAAGGTCCACGACCAGTTCTCCGAACTGCACCACCGAGACGTTGCCGAGATGGCGCGTCGCTTCGACGATCATGGCGACGCGCTCGTCATCGGAGAACAGGGGCGTGGCCTTGGCCGGATTCCGCATGGCCGCGACCGTGACCGAATCGAACAGCCGGGACGCCGCCGATATCACGTCGAGATGCCCGTTGTGCACAGGATCGAACGAGCCTGGATACATCGCCATGACCACCGAAAACGGTCCCTCCGGATCGATCCGTGTCCAGTGGGGCGACCGTACCGCGCCACGGTCGCGAATCGAGGGACCCTTCCCGCTGAGCCGAGGGTGAAGCGTGGCCCGGCTCAGCCTGCGGATTCGGTGTCGGGCACGATGAGATCCCAGCGGTCGCCGCAGTCAGCACAGCGGTAGGCGACGACATCTCCGGGCTGGAAGCCCCAGTCCGGCTCCGGCACGCTCAGCAGGCCGCAACGCCCGCCGCAGTCGACGCAGACGATCTCTGCGGGCACCGCGATGTCGTCCATGGTCGCAGTGTCGCATCCACGTACGGTGGCGCCATGCGCGTTGTCGGCGGGGTGTTGGGTGGTCGCCGCCTGGAGACGGTCAGCACGGATGCGATCCGACCCACATCGGACCGCGCCCGCGAGGCCATCTTCAACATGCTCGTGAGCCTGGAACTGCCCGACGGCGCCAGGGTGCTGGACCTGTTCGCCGGCTCCGGCGCGCTCGGCATCGAAGCGCTCTCGCGCGGTGCCGCGCACACCACGCTCGTGGACTCCGACGCAGCGGCCTGCCGCACCATTGCAGCGAACCTGACAGCACTCGGCATCAGCGATCGCGCCAAGGTGATCCGGTCTGACGTCGGCCGATATCTGGCGGCTCATGGCGACCCGGTCGACCTTGCGTTCGCCGATCCGCCCTACCGGTTCGACGGCTGGAGTGATGTCCTCGACACAGTGAACGCCAATGTGCTGGTGTGCGAATCGGACCGCGAGATCGAGCCCGGTTCGAACCATGCGTGGCAGACGCATCGCGTGCGCCGCTACGGCACGCCCGTCGTCACCCTGCTGGTGCGGCGAGACAGCACCGGTCCGCGAACAGCCTTGAGCTAGCTGCGCTGCAGGTAGTCAGGATCGCGACGGCTGGCGAACCAGTCGATCTCATCTGCGAGCGCCGGGTGCGCATCGAGATCCCCATCAGCGGCAATGAGATCGATTGCCGCGTCACGGGCAGCCTGTACCCAGGCGAGATCGCGGGCCAGCGATGCCAGTTTCAGATCGCTGCGTCCTGACTGCCGCTCGTCGAACAACGTGCCCTCGCCGCGGAGCTCGAGGTCACGTTCGGCCAGCTCGAACCCATCGTTCGAGTCCGAGAGTGCGGTCAGTCGTTCGACAGCAGTGGGAGTCGGATCGTCGTCGCTGACGAGATAGCACGACGACGCATCGCTGCCCCGACCTACCCGGCCCCGCAGCTGGTGCAACTGCGCGATGCCGAAACGGTCGGCAGACAGCACGACCATCACGGTGGCATTCGGAACGTCGATCCCGACTTCGATGACCGTCGTAGCGACCAGAGCATCCAGCTCCCCGGCCCGAAACCGGGCCATCGCACGTTCCTTGTCAGCGGGCGGCATGCGGCCGTGCAGCAGCCCGACCCGGAGACCGGCGAGCGAACCGGCCACGAGCTCGGTGTGCACGCGCTCTGCCGAACGCGCGTCCAGGCTCTCGCTCTCGGTGATCAGCGGGCAGACCACGTACGCCTGGCGACCGGACTCGACCTCATTGCGCACGTCCGACCACATCGACTCGACCGCCAGCGGACCGCGCACCCACTGCGTTGCGATGGGCGTGCGGCCCGGCGGCAGCTCGTCGAGCACCGAGACATCGAGATCGCCGTACACCGTCATCGCCGCCGTGCGAGGAATGGGTGTCGCGGTCATCACCAGCAGGTGGGGAATGCGGCGGTCGTCGCGGCCCCCCTCGCGGAGCTGGGCGCGCTGCGACACGCCGAATCGGTGCTGCTCGTCCACGACAACGACGCTGAGCGAGCCGAACTTCACCGACTCCTCAAGGAGGGCGTGCGTGCCCACGACGATGTCCGCAGCGCCTGTGGCGATCTCCACCAGCACCTCACGCCGCTGCGCCGCCGAACTCGAACCGCTGAGCAAGCGCAGGCGCAGCGGCCGCGTGCCGCCTAGCCGCTCCTCATCAGGGACTTCGAAACCGTCGAGCAAGGCCCGCAGAGCGATGAAGTGCTGTTCGGCGAGCACCTCCGTCGGCGCCATGAGCGCGCCTTGGTGGCGGTTCTGCACCGCAACGAGCAACGCGTGCAGGGCCACGAGCGTCTTACCGGACCCGACATCGCCCTGCAGCAGGCGGTGCATCGGGCGCACGGTGCTCACGTCGGCATCGATGTCGGCCATCGCACGGCGCTGCGCACTCGTCAACTCATAGGGAAGGAGACGGTGAAAGCCCTCGATGAGTGCACCGACTGGGTCGTGCGCGATGCCGAGCTCGTGGGCCTCGCGCGCCAGGCGCTGGCTGCGCAATACCAACTGCACCCGCAGGAGCTCGTCGAACACCAGTCGATCTCGCGCAGCAGCCTGATCGGACACGGAGGACGGCCCATGGATGTCGGCCAGCGCAGTCGCCCGGTCGATGACATCAAGCTGGCTCCGCAGCCAGTCCGGCAATGGATCGGCGATACCGCGGGCTGAACAACGCCGTTGCGCTTCCGCAACCCAGTTCGCAACATCCCACGTCACAATGCCGGCAGTTTCCGACTGCGCGTAGATCGCCACGATCTTGCCCGTGCGGTCCGAGGTGGAGCCGTCGCCCAGCACATCGACCACGGGATTGGTCATCTGCTTGCGGCCTCGATAGTTCTCCACCTTGCCGAACAGCGCCACGGTGCGCCCTTCGGTGAGCTGACGTTCACGCCACGCCTGGTTGAAGAACACGGCGCTGAGAACGCCGGTGGCATCGGCGACGTCGACGCTCACCAGTCGCCGACCTCCGCGGAGGCGGCGGCTCGACACTGCATGCACCTCGGCCACGACGGTGATCTCCGATCCGACAGCGGCCTCGCTGATCGGAGCTTGGGCCGTGCGGTCGACGTAGCGCCGGGGATAGTACGTGAGCAGATCGAACACAGACTCAACGCCGACTTCGGCCAGAGCCTTGCGGCGATGCGGGCCGACTCCGTTGAGCCGGTCAACGCTTATCGCATCGAGCTCCCGCAGCGTCAGCGGGCCCTTCGTCACCGTCCCCGCGGACCGGCCCGCAGCGGGCTGGCTGGGTTGGGGTGGGCTCATTCGATGCCGAAGAGGTACGGGTAGTGGTCCTGGCCGCCGACGTGACGCTCGACCTCGATGCCGGGCCAGTGCTCGGCGAGCCACGCCATCACTTCGGCGGTCTCGGCGACTTGGGCGCCCGCTCCTTCGATGAGCGTGAGGATCTCGTGGGTTGGGGTGAGCATGTTCTCGAGCAACCCGATAGCCGCCGCTGCCGCGGTGTCGCCGACAGCGGAGATGCCCCCGTCGTCGAGGCCGATCCACTGCCCGACGGCGACATCGCCTGTCGGTGCGGTCGTGTCACGCACTGCCTGGGTCACTTCTCCTGCCGACACCGCATCCGCGGCGCCGCCCATCGAAGCGGCGTTGGCGTCAGCGCTCGCGTCGGGGTCGTACCCGATGAGGGCTGCGAGGCCCGCAGGCACCGAGGTAGTCGCGACGACCGCCACTGTCTTGTCGGCGTGATCGCCCGCTTGCCGGGCCACTGGGACGATGTTGGAGTTGTTGGGCAGCACCACGACCTGCTGCGAAGGTGCGGACTCGATGGCCGCCAAGAGTTCAGCCGTCGAGGGATTCATCGTCTGCCCGCCGGTGACGAGCTCGTGGCAGCCCAGCGAAGCGAACATCTCATCGAGGCCCGCCGCAGGCGAGACCGTGACTACCGCACATCCCACGAGCGGTCGCTGCGCAGGCTCGGCCGAAGCCCCGCCCGCAGCACCTGCGTACGCACCGGGTTGGCCTGCATGCGCACCATGCGCACCGGGCTGGCCTGCGTGCGCACCATGGCCTCCCAAGCCGGCGACCTGCTCGTGGAGATCGGTGATCTGGATGCGATGCGGCCGTCCCACATCGATGCCTGCTTCGATGACAGGGCCGATGTCGTCGGTGTGGATATGGCAGTTCCACAGCCCGTCGCCGCCAACCATCACGATCGAGTCGCCCAGCGAGTCCCAGGCCATCTTGAAGTCGTCGATGTTCTCGTCAGGCGCCGCGAGCAGGAACATCACCTCGTATCGGGTGCCAGACGGATCGTGCACGTCGTGGCCGCCGGTTTCGTCACCGTCGAGGTAGCTGTGCAACTCGGCACGCTGCTCCGCGACCGGATCCGCAGCGACTCCCTGCAGACTCGCACCCGCGTTCCCATGCGCGATCACCTCGGCCACCTCGGCCGGCAGGTCTACGGCGTCGGGCAGCGGGCGCCCGTCCACGACGCTCAGCAAGGCGTCGAGCAGCAGCAAGTACCCCGCGGCGCCGGCGTCAACCACTCCGGCGTCGGCCAGCACCGGCAGCTGCTGCGGGGTCGCCTCCAACGCCTCCTGCCCCGCCTGCTTGGCACGCTCCAGCACGATGGCCAGCGCCCCGTCATCGTCGCCCCCCAGCGTGTGCAGTGCGCGCTCAGCAGCCTGCGCCGAGGCGCGCGCGACGCTCAGAATCGTCCCCTCCACCGGTCGCATGACCGCGCTGTCTGCGGCGGTGCTCGCGGCCACCAGGCCTTTGGCCAGCATCTCAGCGTCGATGGGCGGCTCTGCCTCGGGATGATCGTCACCCGGGGCCAGAGTCGAGGCCAGCCCCCGCAGCAACTGGCTGACGATGACGCCGCTGTTGCCGCGCGCTCCCATGAGCGCGCCATGCGAGATCGCTCGGCAGATGTCCCCCCTGCCGGCGCCGGACTGGAGCAATTCCTCGCTGACAGCCGCGAGCGTCAAGGCCATGTTGGTGCCGGTGTCGCCATCGGGCACGGGATAGACGTTGAGGCGATCGATCGTGACCCGGTGCTGGTTCAGCGCGGACTGATACCGCCGCATGACCTCGGCCAGTGCTTCGCTGTCCAGGCAGGGCAGAGCCCCCACGTCGATCTGAGCGTTGCGGTCGCTCATGACTGCCGAAGCTACAACGCGCCCGCGGCGACCGGTTGGTAGCGTTCCGGGGACTGCGCGGGCTGCCACGGCGGCCCGGCAGAATCCCAGCCACTGGAGGCGCATGTGCAAGGCGTCATCAAGTCGTACGACCCGGCATCGCGAGTCGGGATCGTGACTGACGATGTCACGCGCGCCGAGCACGAACTGGCCCCGAATGCCTTGGAGGGATCCATCTTCCGGATGGTGCGGCAGGGCCAGCGAGTGATCTACGACCTGGACGAACGGGGGCTCGCCACACGGCTGCGTCTCGGCTCAGAAGTGGACTTGGGGACACCTGAATGGATCACCGCCGGGGGGGAGACAGCGTGATCTGAGGCCGGGGCAATCGCGCCGGTCGAAGAGCGAGATACCAGTCTCAATTCGCGCTCAGGCGCGAGACTCGGACCCGGAGGACAACTTGCCTGCGACCACTCACCGCCAGCTGATCGATTGGGTCGATCATTGGGCCGGCGTGCTGCGACCCGATGCGGTCCACTGGTGCGACGGCTCACAAGCGGAATACGAGCAGCTCTGCAGTCAGATGGTGGAATCGGGGACTCTCATCCCGCTTGATTCCGACGCACGCCCCAACAGCTACCTCGCTCGGTCCGATCCGGGCGATGTCGCCCGCGTCGAAGACCGCACGTTCATCTGCACCGAGCGCGCCATTGACGCCGGTCCGAACAACAACTGGCGGGAACCTGCCGAGATGCGCGAGGAGCTGCTGAAGCTGTTCGAGGGCTCGATGCGCGGCAGAACCATGTACGTGGTGCCGTTCTCGATGGGACCGCTCGGCAGCCACATCGCCCACATCGGGGTCCAGCTCACCGACTCGCCGTACGTGGCAGCCTCCATGCGGATCATGACTCGCATGGGCCAGGCAGCGCTCGATGTGCTCGGCGACAGCGACTTCGTGCCCTGCATCCATTCGCTCGGCGCACCATTGGAAGCCGGTCAAGCTGACGTCCCGTGGCCGTGCGACGCGGACCGCAAGTACATCGTCCACTACCCCGAGACACGCGAAATCTGGTCCTACGGCTCTGGCTACGGCGGCAATGCCCTGCTCGGCAAGAAGTGCTTCGCGCTGCGAATCGCCTCGACCATGGCCCGCGACGAAGGCTGGCTGGCCGAGCACATGCTCATCGTGGGCGTGACTCCACCGCAAGGCGAGACCGTCTACGTGGCGGCAGCCTTCCCCTCCGCCTGCGGCAAGACGAACATGGCGATGATGATCCCCACGCTTCCCGGCTGGAAGATCCGCACCATCGGCGACGACATCGCCTGGATGAAGTTCGGCGACGACGGCCGCCTGCACGCCATCAATCCCGAGGCCGGCATCTTCGGCGTCGCGCCCAACACCGGCGCCGACACCAACCCGAGCGCGCTCGGGACAATGTGGGGCAACTGCGTATTCACCAATGTGGCGCAGACCCCTGCCGGCGACGTGTGGTGGGAGGGCCTCACGCCGGAACCGCCGGAGGGCCTCATCGACTGGCGCGGCAACGAGTGGTCGCCGTCCGACGGCACGCCCGCAGCCCATCCCAACGCCCGCTTCACGGCCCCTGCCTCTCAATGCCCCACCATTGCGCCCGAGTGGGAGGACCCCGCCGGCGTGCCCATCTCGGCCATCCTCTTCGGCGGCCGGCGCGCTACCACGGTGCCGCTCGTGGTCGAGGCCTTCGACTGGGAGCACGGCGTGTTCCTGGGCTCGCAGATGTCCTCGGAGAAGACAGCTGCCGCAGCAGGGACGGTGGGCGAGGTGCGGCGCGATCCCTTCGCGATGCTGCCGTTCTGCGGATACAACTTCGGCGACTACTTCCAGCACTGGTTGGACATCGGTGCGAAGCCGGGCACCCAGCTGCCGAAGCTGTACTACGTGAACTGGTTCCGCAAGGACGCCGACGGCAAGTTCATCTGGCCCGGCTTCGGTGACAACGCTCGAGTGCTCAAGTGGATACTGGAGCGGGTCGCCGGCCACGGTGAAGCAGTGCCGACCGCGATCGGTCTGGCGCCGCCGCCCGAAGCGCTCGACACCAGCGGCCTGGACCTGACCCCGGCAGAGATCGAAACGCTCCTCGGCGTCAACGAGGACGATTGGCGAGCCGAGATCGACATGATCGAGGCCCACTACCGGAATCTGGGCGAGCGCCTGCCCCCGCAGATGCGCCACCAGCTCGACCTGCTCGAAGCGCGACTCGGACTCTGACGGGCCGCACTGAGAGATGCATCCGCTGCGGGCGCGGCGGGATGGTCAAATACCAAGACCCATGCGCCACCCAAGAACCACCACAGGCTGCGGTGACGCAGCGGCGCCCAGCGCCTCGCCCCGAGCGCCCACAGCCCGGCCACGCCGTTCGACAGCACCATCGCCCAGCCGATTGCAGTGTGGACCGTCGCCCAGACCTCAGCGCTCATACGGCGGGACGTGCTGCGTGAACAGGTGGATGAACATCAGCAGGTTCTGGGCGTCTCCGTGGCCATTGGCGAGGTTCAGTTCGCCGGGACGGCGTGCCTCGGTGTCGCTGAGCTTCATGACGTCGAGCGCGCGCAGCAGCCCCACCGGGGCCCCAGCTGAAACCAACTCGCCGATGTCGCGCACGATGTGACGGCCCCGAAGTCCCTGAGACTGGATGAGGCTGCGCAGCAATAGGCGGGCCAGTGCGCAGGCGCTCGCCGGGGACACGTCGGCGACGGCGACAGCCTCGGCATACAGCGGCACGAGCTTGCGATCGAGCCCCGGAGGTGCGTCGCTCGGCTCTCGGCCCTCCTGCTCGCCGGCGCTGGCCGATCCCGCAGCGTCGGCTTCTGTGTCAGGCGACGGCACCGGTGTCGCGCAGCTTTGCGATGTCGTCGGGGTCGTAACCGGCAATGGCCAGCACGTCGTCGGTGTGCTGGCCGGGATGCGCGGGCGGCCCCTGAACGGCCTGAACCGTACGGCTGAAGCGAGGCGATGGGCTCGGCTGGATCACGCCGGCCACCTCGCAGAACACGTCACGGTGAACGTTGTGAGGATGCTGCGGGGCCTCCTCCAGCGTCAGCACCGGGGCGAAGCACACATCGGTGGCATCCATGATCTCGCACCACTCGTCGCGCTTCTTCGACTTGAAGACCTCGGCGATCCGATCCTTGAGCTCCGGCCACCGGCTGCGCGAGTGCTGCTTGGCGAACTCCGGATCGCTCTCGAGACCGGTGAGCCGCAGCAGCTCGGCGTAGAACTGCGGCTCGATCGACCCGACCGAGATGTAGTTGCCGTCAGCGCACTCATACACGTCGTAGAAGTGGCTGCCAGTGTCGAGCAAGTTGGTGCCCCGCTCGTCGTTCCACACGCCTAGTGCCCGCATCGAGTGGAACATGGCCATGAGCGTTGCCGCGCCGTCGACCATGGCTGCGTCGATCACCTGGCCTTGGCCCGACCGCTGCGACTCGAACAGCGCGCAGGCCACGCCGAACGCCAGCAGCATGCCCCCGCCGCCGAAGTCACCCACCAGATTGAGCGGCGCGATCGGCGGCTCGCCCTTGCGGCCGATGGGATCGAGCGCACCGGCCAGTGCGATGTAGTTGATGTCGTGCCCGGCACCCATGTGGTAGGGGCCCTCCTGGCCCCAGCCGGTCATGCGGCCGTAGACGAGCCGCGGGTTGCGTGCCAGACACTCGTCGGGCCCGATGCCGAGCCGTTCCATCACGCCGGGCCGGAATCCCTCGATGAGCGCGTCGGAATGCTCTATCAGGCGCAGCAGCGCCTCGACGCCGTCGGGGTTCTTGAGATCAAGCCCGATGGAGGCACGTCCGCGGGCGAGCACGTCGATCGGCGGCCTCGCAGGGTCACGGTCTCGCACGTTGGCCGAGCGGTCGACGCGGATGACCTCCGCACCCATGTCGGAAAGCATCATCCCGCAGAACGGTCCCGGGCCGATGCCCTGCAGCTCGATCACTCGCACACCTGCCAGCGGTCCTGTGCCCATCGTCACTCCTGTCCTTGTCGTGCGGTAGCCGGTTGACCTGCGGGTCACGCTACTGCGCGCCGTTGTGGACTTCCCCGAGTCACCAACGGGGCCGGGTCGCATTCAGGCCAACGCCCGCGCGATCGTCTGTGCCACGCGGGTCACGGCTGCAGGCGTGCGTGTCCCCCACCAGAAGAGATCCTGGCCGTCGATGAGATGGGCGGGCCCGATTGCGGTGAGTTCGTCGAAGTGCCGGCGGTGCCACTCGTATGGCTCGGTGGGAGCGAGGACCAGATCGATCGGCTCGCTGCGGAGGTCCTCCTCGCTCAGGGTGGGGTATGTCTCGGGCCGGTCGGCGAAGGCCACCTGCACGCCGCAGTACTCCAGCAGCGAGACGCCGTACGTAGCGGCGCCGACGGTCATGTACGGCCGCCGCCAGATCGGCACGAACACACGAACCGTCCGGGCACTGCCCGACGGGTGAGGCAGCGGCGGCAGTGCGGCGCGGTCAGGCAGCGGCTCGGGCTGCCAGTCGACGCCGATGCGACCTGCCAGCCGGGCCAGTTCTGGCGCGACATCGTCGAGAGTCGCAATGTGCAGCACCTCGACTTCGAGACCGGCCGCCAGCAGCGCGTCGTAGTCGTCACGCCGATTCTCTTCGCGGTCCACGACGACAAGATCGGGTTGCAACGCGGTGATGGCGGCGATGTCTGGATTCTTCGTGCCGCCGATGTGCTCCAAGTCGGGCCGCTCGCAGAAGCGGGTGCAGGCCACCGGATCGGCCCCCCAAGTCGCCAGCGTCTCCGTAGCGCTCGGGACAAGGCTGACAACTCGCACCTTCAGCAGCGTATGGCTGCCAACCCCAGGGTCAGAGGGGTCTAGGTTCGCCCCGTGAGCGATGCGGCGCCCGCGACGGATCCCGGTGAGGCTCTCCCGCCCGACGACAGACTCGATTCTGCCCAGCGCGCCGCAGTTCGTTCCCCAGCGGCGGCGTTGCTCGTGGTGGCCGGTCCGGGAAGCGGCAAGACCCGCGTGCTCACGCAGCGAATCGCGTGGCGAGCTGCCACCGAGTCGATGCAGCCACAGCGGGCGATGGCCGTGACGTTCACTCGCCGGGCTGCGAGGGAGCTCCGGTCGCGGCTGCGGCTAGCCGATGTCGACGACATGGGGCCGGTCGGCACGTTCCACTCCATTGCGCTTGCACAGGTCCGGCAGTACGACACAGACCACGGCCGGGCCGAACGAAAGATCCTGCCGAGCCGGGCTGCGCTCAGCGGCGAGCTGTCGGAGCAACTCCAGCGTTCGTTCGGCCCGCGGCCGCCGATCACCGTCGCCACCGCGCTGCGCGAGATCGACTGGGCCAAGGCGAGCGACCTGTCGGTCGCCGAGTATCGCGACGGGCCCGCGTCGCGCCGGCTCGGGCCAGCCGCAGCCGAAGCAGCCGCAGCGCTCTTCGGACACTTCGAGCGCACCAAGTCCCGCCGCCGGCTGCTCGACTTCGATGACTTGCTCTCCGAATGCACGCGCCTGATGCGCTCCGACGAGGACTTCGCGGCGGCTCGGCGCTGGCTCCACCGGCACTTCTTCGTCGACGAGTTCCAGGATCTCAACCGGCTGCAGTGGAACCTGCTGCAGGAGTGGATCGGCGGCGCCACAGCGGTGCACGACGGGACCGCCGACATCTGCGCCGTCGGCGACGCCGACCAGGCGATCTACGGATGGAACGGCGCCGACAGTCGCTACATCACCGGGTTCGAGCGCCATTTCGAAGGGGCGCAGATCTTCAGGCTCGAGCTCAACTATCGCAGCCACCCATCGCTGGTCACCGCCGCTCAGGCGGTGATGGAAAGAGACGGCGACCGAGAGGCTGAGCCCTGGGCCCGAGCGGCCGGCGAGCCTGCGTCGGTCGAAGGCAGGGAGCAAGAGCAGGAAGCAACAGGATCCGGCGGAAGGGCGCAAGCATCGGCGCGTCCGCACGAGACGGGTCCCGCGCCGACGGTGACAGCGTTCGACGATGCCGCAGCCGAGGCCGCCGGCATCGCTCGGTGGGTCGCTGATCGCCACGTCGGCCGGGTGCGCTGGGACTCGTTCGGTGTGCTCGCTCGTACGAACGCCCAGCTCGGTGACATCGCGACCGCTCTGGATGCCCGGGGCATCCCCTGCCGACTCAGCGGGCAGCGAAGCCCATTCCTGCAACTGCCCGCCACCCAGCAGCTGCTGGAGCGCCTTCGCGTCACCGGCGATCAGTTCTCGACTGCAGTCGCCGACATGCGGGCCGACGCGCTGGATGCCGAGCCGGACAACCGGCCTGAGCCGGCGCTGGAACGAGTGCTCGGCCTCGCCGACGCCTATCTCACCGAGATATCCCGCATGTCCGGCCGCAGGTCACCTCGCAGCGGCCCCACCGGAGAGGGCTTCGCAACCTGGGTCAGCCTGCTGTCGGCCAGCGACCGTGAGCTCACTGCGGACCTATTCGACAGCGACCGCTCAGGCGCCCGCTTCGATCTGCGCGACGGGGCCGTGACACTGGCGACCTTTCATGCAGCGAAGGGCTTGCAGTGGCATCACGTCGTGATCGCCGGCGTCGAGGACGGCCTTGTGCCCCTGCGCCGCAACGATCCCGAGGAACGGCGGCTGTTCTATGTCGCCGTCTCGCGAGCGGCACGCACGCTGCACTTCACGTGGGCACGACATCGATCCGGGCACGCGGCGGATCAGCCTCGCAGCCCCTCACCCTGGCTGGCTCAGATTGCGGCGGCCACCGCCGAGCCTCCCCCGCTGTCACCAGACGACGCCGCCTCCCGGCTGGCCGCCGCCCGAGCTGTTCTCGACAGTTCGCGCGACCGCTGAGCAACTCAGAGCGTGAGATCGGCAAAGACGGGGGTGTGGTCCGAGGGCTTGGTTCCCTTGCGAGCGTTGCGGTCGATGAGGCAGAACTGCGTGGCCGCGACCACCGGCACGGTGCCCAGCAGCAGGTCGATGCGCAGGCCGTGGCGCTTGTAGAACGCGCCGTCTCGATAGTCCCACCAGCTGTACAGGCCGTCCGCGTCGTAGTGCTCGCGGAAGATGTCGGTCAGCCCCCAATCGCACACCTCCGCGATGGCATCTCGCTCAGGATCGGTGACGTGGGTGCGCGGCTCAGGGTTGTCGGGATCCCACACGTCTCGGTCGTCGGGGCACACGTTGAAATCGCCGCCGACCAGCACCGGCTCGGCCGGATCGCACGTGGCCTCGAGGTGAGCGCGCAGGCGTCCCAGCCAGTCCAGCTTGTAGTGGTAGTGCTCGTGTTCGACGGCGCGGCCGTTGGGCACATACACCGAACTCACCGTGACGCCACCGCAGCGGGCCGAGATGATGCGTGCATCGGGGTCGGGCTCACGGCCGTCGGCGAAGCCAGCGACCGGATCCTCTATCCCGACGCTCGACAGGATGGCCACACCGTTCCAGCGGCCTTCGCCATGATGCACCGAGGCATAGCCCTGCGCGTCGAAGTGCTGGTGCGGGAACTGCTCGTCGGACATCTTGGTCTCTTGCAGCAGCAGAACGTCCGGCTCGGCGTAGTCGAGCCATTCATCGACCCGTTCCAGCCTGGCGTTCAGGCTGTTGACATTCCACGTGGCAATCCGCACCGGTTCGACGCTAACGGCTCAGCCTCTCGCTCTCCGCTCTTGTTCGCTGCGCTCACGGGCCGCTCGGGCCACGGCTTCGCCTGACGGCTCAGCCTCTCGCTCTCCGCTCTTGTTCGCTGCGCTCACGGGCCGCTCGGGCCACGGCTTCGCCTGACGGCTCAGCCTCAGCGGGCGAGCGGCTTGTAGGTGAGCCGAGTCGGATGCGCCGCGGCAGAGCCGCGGCCAGTGGATCCCGCATCGGCGCCCAGCTCGCGCTTGCGGAAAGCCTCGTAATCGGTGAAGTTGCCTTCGAACCAACGCACCACGCTGTCGCCTTCGAAGGCCAGCACGTGGGTCGCAATCCGGTCCAGGAACCAGCGGTCATGGCTGATGACCACGGCGCAGCCACCGAATGACTCCAAGGCCGCCTCGAGCGCACGCAGCGTGTCCACGTCAAGGTCGTTGGTGGGCTCGTCGAGCAACAGCACGTTGCATCCGCTGGTCAGCGTCCGGGCCAAGTGCACCCGGTTGCGCTCGCCGCCTGCGAGGTCGCCCACACGCTTCTGTTGATCTGAGCCGGTGAAGTTGAACGATGCGACGAAGGCCCGGCCGTTGACCTCGCGGGCACCGTCCAAGCCAGTGATGCGCAGCGTGTCGTGCCCACCGGTGATCTCTTCGTAGACCGTGCGGTCGGGGTCCAGCACCGCGCGTGACTGGTCCACGTACGCAATGTCGACCGTCTCGCCGATGGTGATGCTGCCCGCGTCGGGCTGCTCGTTGCCAACCAGCAGCCGGAACAGCGTGGTCTTGCCGGCACCGTTCGCGCCGACCACCCCGACGATGCCGCCCGGCGGCAAACGGAATGCAAGATCGTCGAACAGCAGCTTTTCGCCGTAGGCCTTCACAAGACCCTCGGCCTCGATGACCTGCGAGCCGAGACGACGTGACATCGGGATCGTGATCTGCAGCGCTTCTGCTCGGCGCTGCTCGTCAGCAGCCTTGCGGTGCGTCGCCAGCAGTTCCTCGTACGCGCTGACGCGTGCCCTGCTCTTCGCTTGCCGGGCCCGCGGCGACATGCGCACCCACTCCAGTTCCTGTGCCAGCGTGCGGGCGCGGGCGTCGGACTGACGCTGCTGCGAGACAAGCCGAGCGTTGCGGTGCTCGAGCCACGCGCTGTAGTTGCCTTCGAACGGATGCGTGCGGCCGTGATCGATCTCAAGAATCCAGCCGGCGACGTTGTCCAGGAAGTAGCGGTCGTGGGTGATCGCGACAACTGTCCCTGAATAGTCGGCCAGGAACCGCTCCAGCCATGAGACCGATTCCGCATCGAGGTGATTGGTCGGCTCGTCGAGAAGCAGCAGGTCGGGGTGGGACAGCAGCAGGCGGCATAGCGCCACGCGCCGTCGCTCCCCTCCCGACAGCGTGGTCACGTCAGCATCGCCAGGCGGCAGACGCAGGGCGTCCATCGCGATGGCAACCTGGCGATCCAGGTCCCAGGCATTGGCCGCGGCGATCCGATCCTCTAGCTCGGCTTGGCGGGTGCCGAGCGCGTCGAAATCAGCATCGGGCTCAGCCCAGCCGGCCATCACCTCCTCGTAGGCCGTCAGCAGGGCAGCAGTCTCGGCAACACCCGCCAACACGTTGCCCTCGACATCAAGGGCAGCGTCGAGTTCCGGCTCCTGGGGCAGCAATCCCACCGACGCCTCGGGCGCCAGCCTCGCGTCGCCGACATAGCCGTCGTCGAGGCCGGCCATGATGCGCAGCAGCGTGGACTTGCCCGAGCCGTTGTGGCCGATCACGCCGATCTTCGCACCCGGCAGGAACGCCAGCGTGACGTCGCGCAGAACTTCCCGGTCGGGCGGGTAGAAACGCCCGAGCTTGTGCAGCGTGTAGATGAACCCTGAATCCATCAGTGCATCGCCATCAGCACGTCACTGGCTGACGGTCATCGCAGCTCGAAGCCGACGAGTGCTTCCAGCTCGCGCAGGGCCTCGTCGGGATCGGTCACCTTGATGGCCGCCATGCCCATTGCTGCAGCCGGTTTGCAGTTGATGCCGAGGTCGTCGAGATATGCCGTGCGGGCCGGGTCGATGCCGAGCCGGTCACAGGCCAGTTCGTAGATCCGCGGATCGGGCTTGCGCAGGCCGACTACCGACGACTCGATCACCACGCCGAACAGCTTCATCACTTCGGCGATCGCCGCGGCGGTGCCGGCGTCCCGGGACATGCCGGCGCCGTGGCCTGTTCTCACGTTGTTGGTGATGCAGCCCACGGGCAGGCGCGCCGCGAGGACCTCCAGCGCACGCACCATCCGCGGGCGCAGCCCGCCGCTGAGGCACGCCAGTACCTGCGCGCCCGACATCTCGTATCCCCGGTCGGCAGCCTCTGCCTCGAACAGCTCAGCGAATTCGTCGACGCTGACCTCGCTGCGCTCGAGTCGCGCCCACGCATTGGTGTCGGGATTGGTGGCGTTGATCTGCCGGATGGTGTCGCGGGGCACACCGATGCGATCCTCGTAGCGGTTGAACGCTTCGAATGGGCTCTCGGTGATGACCCCGCCGAAGTCGAACAGCACGGCGTCGACGGTCGCCGTAGCGGACGGGCTGTTGCCTCCGGCGCGAGGCGATGGATCGGCCGTGCTGGGTGAGCCCTCGGACACGGACCGGCACGTTATCCACGAAGCGGCCGGTCGTCACCATAACGCGCACATCGCGCGATTATCGGGCAATACTTCGCGCGTGACGTGCATGAATTCGCGCTTATCGCGCGAATATCCACCTAGAGCGCGCGAGCGTTCGCTAGGGTCCCGCCATGGCTACGGACACCTCGGCGTCGTCATCTTCGATTGCAGCAGAGACCGCTGCAACGGAGACCGCTGCACCGAAACGCAAGCGGTGGAAGAGCAGGGCGGTGTCGCGCACGGTGGACGCTGGCAACTCGGCATACTGCGCCGTCTGCGATGAGCTCATCAAGTTCCGGGCGCGCATCCGTGCGGAGCAGATCATCTGCAACGTGTACGTGAAGAACCGTTGGGACCGCGTGGAGCACTACCACCCAGAGTGCTACGAGGAAGCTGGCGCCCCCTACGGCGAACCCAAGGGCTAAGCCGGTTAGCACCGGGGACACAGCTGCGGAGGCGGCTGCTGATTCTGCGACGTTGCGACCTGCTGGATCGCTGGTCGCAGAATCAGCAGCCGCTTCCGCGGCGGGCGCGCAACTAGAGCACTTGGCTCAGGAACAGCTTGGTGCGCTCCTCTGCGGGCTCCGTGAAGAAGTGGTGAGGCGTGCCCACCTCCACGATCTCGCCTTCCTCCATGAAGATGATCCGATCGGCCACCTCACGTGCGAAGCCCATCTCGTGCGTCACGACCATCATGGTCATGCCCGAGCGTGCCAACTCCTCCATCACGTCGAGCACTTCTTTGATCATCTCGGGGTCGAGCGCCGAGGTGGGCTCGTCGAACAGCATGACGCGCGGTTCCATCGCCAGCGCTCGCGCGATCGCCACGCGCTGCTGCTGACCGCCTGAGAGCTGGCCGGGGAATTTCTGTGCTTGCTCAGGGATGCCCACGCGCTCCAGCAGCGACTCGGCCAGTTCCTCTGCCTCGGGTCGCGACTTGCGGCGCACCCAGATCGGGGCCAGCGTGATGTTGTCCATCACCGTCAGGTGCGGGAACAGGTTGAACTGCTGGAAAACCATGCCCACTTCGGATCGGATCTTCTCAATGTTGCGCAGGTCGTTGGTCAGCTCGATGCCGTCCACGATGATCTGACCGCTCTGGTGTGCCTCCAGCCGGTTGATGCATCTGATCCAGGTGCTCTTGCCCGATCCGGAGGGCCCCAGCACAACGACGATCTCCTGCTCCTTGATCGTTGCAGTGATGCCGCTCAGGGCCTGAAAATCGCCGAACCACTTGTCGACGTCACGGCACACGATCATGTCGTCGCGTGCGGCGAGCTCGTCGGACACCGCGATCGTGGCGTCACCGTGGGCCGGTTGCGTGCTCATGGTCGATTCCCCTCTGTCCGCGATGAATGGCTGTTCCCGCTCATCGCTGGCCCAATCCCACACGTTGCTCGAGCCGCTGGCTGTACTTCGACATCGCGAACGCCACCACCCAATACACCACCGAGATGAACAGCAGCCCCTCGCGCCGCACCCCCAGGAACTGCGACTGGTTCGGTACCACCGAGTTGGCCATGCGCAGGAAGTCGAACAGCCCGATGATGGCGAGCAGCGAGGTTTCCTTGAACGTGGCGATCACCTGACCCACCAGGGGCGGGATGGACACCCGCAAGGACTGGGGCAGCACGATGAATCCGGTGCGCTGGGTGGTGGTCAGCCCGACGGCATCGGCCGCTTCATACTGCCCGCGGCGGATCGACTGCAACCCGCCGCGCACGTTCTCCGCCAGGTATGCCGCGGAGAACAGCGTGTAGCCCAGGATCGCAGCGGCCAACTCGGCGATCTCCATGCCGTCGGGCAGGAACAGCGGCAGCACGCCGGAGAAGAACAGCAGCAGCGTGATCAGGGGAACGCCGCGGATCACCTCGATGTAGACCGTGGAGAGCACCCGGAAGATCGGCTGGCGCGAGGTCCGAGCCAGTGCCAGCAGCACCCCGATCGGGAACGACAGCATGATCGTCAGCACCGAGACCAGCAGCGTGACGCTGAACCCGCCTATGAACATGTCTGTCGGTGTCTCGATAGTCGACGGCGCATTGATGACGGTTGCGCCATAGAAGACCAGCAGCACCACGAACAGCCACGCCCCCACCAGCCTGCGCCGCTGGGCGGCCACGCCGGCGAAGTTCGGCGCCAGTAGCCCGGCGACCGCGAGGAGCAGGAAGGCGATGCGCGCCACCTGCAGCATCGAGTACCAGCCGAAGAACGCCGCCACCCAGTGAAATGCGGCCAACAACAGCAGGCCGATCGCCGCCAGGCGCCCCACCTCGCCGGCGTCGCTGCGCGTCAACCACCACAGCACTGCCGAGCCCACCACGCCGAAGGCCAGCCCCATCGGCAGCATGGTGGAGAACACGTGGGCGTAGTCGATCTCGGGATCGCGCATGACCACCCAGTAGAGGAAGAAGGGGCTCAGCACCCATGCCAGATTGACGGTCGCTCGGGTCTTCGCCAGGGCACCCCGGGGCAATTCCGGAGTCGCTTCGTCTTCGGCTCCCTCGTCATCATTAGCCGCGTCGGGAACTGCTTGCGATGAGGCAATGGCGCGGCTGCGTGCTACTCGGCCGATCCCAAAGCAGCCGATCAGCAACAGCCAAATGACCGTCCACGGCACCCTCGTGCTCATCGCCACGAGCTGTCCAGGTTCGGCGATGAACTCGCCGTCGGCGAATGCGTAGTGCCCGTAGCGAATCACCCAGGTGGACGCCACCAGCAGCCCGGGCAATCCGAACACGAGCCAGGCGACGGGGATCTCGCTCGTGCGACGGGCCAGGTCATCGAAACGCAGCCACAGCGCCAGACCAAGCCCGAACAGCACGAGCGCGACGGCCCACCACACCCATCGATCCGCCATCGCGGCTGCGAACGACTCGCGCACTAGCTCGCCGGCGTCGTCGCGCACCGTCTCCCCTGCTGCATCGGTGAGTACGCTCGGTTCGCGTATCAGCACACCGACGGCAACGAGGCCGCCTCCCGACATCAGCCAGCCCATCAGTCGCTTCAGGGTCACGCCGCCCCAGCGGGCCCAGATGCCGGCACTCAGGCCCGCGAGCACCACGACGAGCCCGACCGTCACCCACACGCGGATGTACTGGTGCTCGGGATAGGCCTGCGTGAACATGAGCCGCAGATTGGTGCGTACCGCAATCCACGAGCGCTCCTCGCTGAACATGAAGTTCAGCAGTCCCCGGTAGGTGAACAGCGCAACGAGGATCGCGAAGACGGTCAGAATCGAGTTGCGGGCGTTGGGGAAGAGGTTCTCGCGGATCCAACGACCGGGCGGCAGGCTGGGCCGGTCGGGCGGGCTCGCCGCGGGGCCCACGGGCTCAGCCGCGAGAGCGGTCGGTGCAGCGGGCGGCATCGGATCGGTCACGTCAACGCTCCACGATCCGCAGCCGGATATTGAAGAAATTGACGGCCGCGGAGATCGTCAGCGAGCAGGCAAGGTAGAACAGCATCCACACCGCCATGACCTGCAGCGTCTTGCCGGTCTGGTTGTAGACGGTCTGGCCGATCTGAACGAGATCGCTGTAACCCACGGCGATGGCCAGCGACGTGTTCTTGGTGAGGTTCAGATACTGGTTACCGACAGGCGGCAGGATCACCCGCAGGGCCTGGGGCAGGATCACCCGTCGCAGCGCTGTCGAGCGCCGCAAGCCCACCGCCTGTGCCGCCTCGCTCTGGCCCTTGGGTACTGCCAAGATGCCGCCGCGAACGATCTCGGCGATGAACGCTGCGGTGTAGAACACGACGCCGAAGTAGACGGCGGCGAAGCCGATGGGCAAGTTCAAACCGGCTGGCCCGTAGTTGGGGAAGTTGCCTGGCTGCACGATGTCGGGCCGCATGGCATCGATCGGCGCACCGGTCCGTCCATTGCCGAACTTGTCTGCCAGCACGCCGAGGCCGTCGCTCGATGAATTGACGATCCAGCTCGACAGTCCGGGCCACAGCACAGCCACGAAGAGCACGACGATCGCCGCTCCTGCGACGGCGAAGATCATGCGGAACCAGTCGTCGTCGGTGAGGCGCACGAGACCCGCCGGCGTGCGGTGTTGCGCGAGGAAGCGGCGTATCCACCACACTGCCACCCCCGCCGCGGCCAGCGCGGCGACGAGCTGCACCGCGCCCTGCGGGATCGAGCCGACCGCGTCCGACAGGCCGCCGAAGATGCCCCCCAGCCAACCGAAGATGGGGTGCACCCACCACCCCACGATGGCGAAGACGGCGACGATTCCCGTTGCCCAGGCGCCGGCATTGGTCTGCATTCCGGTCTGCTCGCGCCGAGCCGCCAACCGCTTGAAGACGACACGCGCAATGACGCCCCCGATCAGCATGAGGACGGCCCACTGGTAGAAGCCGTCGGCTACGAAGACCCGAGGGATTGACAGGCCCTTGTTGGACAGGTGAATCCAGCCGGGGATTGGCCCCATGCCGAACGAGACGTTCGGGAGCGATGCCAGCACTGCGGCATACACCAGGATCTGCACCAGCAGCGGGATGTTGCGCAACGCCTCCACGTACACGCCTGCGAGGCGCCGCAGCGGCCAGTTGGAGGACAGCCGGGCCAGACCCACCAGCACGCCGACCACCGAGGCGAGCGCAATGCCCGCGGCCGCCATCCGGATGGTGTTCACCATGCCGACCCACAGCGCCCGTCCGCCCGTATCAGGGTTCGTGTCGATCCCCCAGCCCACCTTGATGCCGATGTGATCGGAGATGAAGTCGAAGTCGATGTTCGCGCCGCGGGCTCGCAGGCTGTCCCCCGCCTCGGTGGCGAGGAACCACATTGCCGCCAAGACGAGAATGAGCGTGCCGACCTGCGCGATCCAGCGCACGACCGTCGCGTCCCGGTAGAACGGCGGACGGGTTCCCAGCGTGCTCAGGGAGGCGTCATGGTCCGGCGCTCGGGGGTCGCTCACCGCAGGTCACCCTACGCGACGAGGTCGCATGCATCGGGCTATTGCATCGGGTGCATTGAGTCATGCAGTGATCGGCTTCTTGCGCCGAAGCGCGCAACGGCCCCCGACCCGGTTGGGTCGGGGGCCGTGCCAGTTGCAGTGATCACTTGCCTGCCGGGCGGGGCTGCGCCCAGCCGGCAGGCATGCGATCAGCGAGCAGGCGGTGCGTAGATGAGGCCGCCCGCGGTCCAGCGCGCGTTCGCCGAGCCGTCACGGCTCAGGCCAACGGGGCCGAGATTGCGGGTGTAGACCTCGTCGTAGTTCCCGACCTGGCTGATCACGTTGTAGAACGCATCGGCCGACAGACCCATCTTGGTCTGCAGCTCGCCCTCGCCGCCGAGCATGCGGACCGCCTCAGCGTCGAGGTCGCCGCTGCCCATCATCGAGTCGATGTTGGCCGAGGTGATGCCCTTCTCATCAGCGATGATCATGGCGTACACGGTCCAGTTCACGACATCGCCGAAGTTCGACTGGTTCTGGATGTAGACCGGACCCAGCGGCTCCTTCGAGATCGGCGTCGGCGGGAAGATCACCCAGTTCTGGTCGCCCTCCTGCTTCACCTTGCGACCGACCAGCGCCGAGCCGTCGGTGGTCACCGCATCGCACGCACCCGAGATGAAGTTCTCGGTGACGATGTCGAAGTCCTCGAAGGTGGACAGCGTGATCTCGATGCCGGCTGCATTCGCAGCATCGGCAATGTTCTTCTCGGTGGTCGTGCCGGCGTTAGTGCACACCGTGGCGCCATCGAGATCTGACACTGTCGACGTGCCCGAGAAGCCGTCATCGACGCGGGCCATGAGCTGCTGGCCGTCGTAGTAGGTGGTCGGCCCGAAGTCGAGCACGAGGTCAGTGTCTCGGCTCTGAGTCCAGGTGGTGTTGCGCACCAGCAAGTCGATGTCGCCGGCCTCCAGCGCCGTGAAGCGCTCGGCCGCCGTCAGCGGCACGAAGTTGACCGCTCCGGCATCGCCCAGGATCGCTGCGGCTACTGCACGGCAGTAGTCGGCATCGAAGCCGGTCGTGCTGCCATCAGGCTGCGTCTCCGAGAAGGCCACTGCCGAGCCGCTGACGCCACAGTTGAGGGTGCCGCGATCTTGGACCACCGCGAGCAAGTCGCCGGCGTCCTGCGTCATTGCGACTTCGGCTTCCGGTTCTTCGGCCGCTGCCTCTGCTTCGGTTGTCGCCGCCGGCTCGTCGCCATCAACATCCTGATCGTCGCCGTCGTCAGAGCCGCATGCCGCAGCCACCAACGCGATCGCCATCAGCACGCCGCCGAGTCGCAACGCAGACCGCCGAGAAATCGGCGCGATTCGTCTATTCATAGAGAACATTCCCTCCATCGGTTGTCCATGACGCAGGCGCGCGATGCGCGGTGTTGCACTCCGCCGCACCTGACGATCCGCGAGGCTACCCGTACGGGTTTGCAGCCCCGACACACTGGGGCGAACAACAACGTCTGCAATCGGCAGGCATGCTGCCGCGGGCCGCTTCGAACTCGCCGCCGGCGTGTTGCAAGCGCGTCCAGAGGGCACACTTGACCGATGGCCCAACCCGACGACCATGCTCTTGCCGCGAGCGTGGCCACCGAGACCGGGGCCCTGCTGGTGGAGGTCCGCGATCGACTCTTCAGCTCGGGGGCCGGGACTTGGGAAGTCCGTGACACGGGCGATTCCGAGGCCCACCGGCACATCGTGAATCGACTGTCCGAAGAACGGCCCGATGACGCCATCCTCTCTGAGGAAGGGCGCGACGATCTCGCTCGCCTGTCCGCGGACCGCGTCTGGATAGTGGACCCTCTGGATGGAACGCGTGAGTATTCCGAACCCGGCCGCTCGGACTGGGCAGTGCATGTGGCTCTCGTCGAGAACGGTGTGCCCACTGCGGGCGCGGTGGCGCTGCCAGCGGTCGGGCAGACACTGTGCACCGATCCCGAGCCGGT
Organism: Candidatus Poriferisodalis multihospitum; assembly: GCF_028283155.1. Classification (NCBI taxonomy): domain Bacteria; kingdom Bacillati; phylum Actinomycetota; class Acidimicrobiia; order Acidimicrobiales; family Candidatus Poriferisodalaceae; genus Candidatus Poriferisodalis; species Candidatus Poriferisodalis multihospitum. The sequence continues at coordinate 36,331 of NZ_JAPYOK010000095.1, forward strand.
CCTGCCAGCACCGCACAACGGGCAGCCCCGCCTCGTCGTCAGCAGGTCGCGCCCGCCGGCGGCGGCGGTCATCATCGCCCAGGCGCTCGACGCCGAGCTGATGACACTCGGCTCCGCCGGTGCCAAGGCCATGGCCGTGGTGCTCGGCATGGCTGACATCTACGCCCATTCGGGAGGCCAATTCGAGTGGGACAACTGTGCACCAGTGGCGGTGGCACGCGCGGCGGGCCTGCACGCCAGCCGTTGCGACGGATCGGATCTCGAATACAACTTCGCCGACCCATGGCTGCCCGATCTGCTGATCTGCCGCCCCGAACTCGCCGCCGATGCCCTCGAGGCCCTGCGGCAGGT